>JAISQP010000042.1 GCA_031274115.1 Synergistaceae bacterium | reverse complement strand
GGTATTCACAAACTCTTTTTCCTGTGCTATACTTTTTAAGTTGCGCTTTTAATTGGTTTCTTCGGAGGGAGGGGAAAAAGATGTCCAAGTTCTGCGACTGCTGCGGCAGGGGCCCCAGCACAGGCAACGCGGTGAGCCACTCGAACCGTCACACCAGGAGGCGCTGGCTTATAAACCTCAGGAGCGTCAAGGTTGACGTCGGAGGCGGAGAGTCGAAAAAAATGAAGATTTGCACAAAATGCCTCCGCTCAGGCAGAATTCGCAGGGCCGCGTAAGACCGCGGCCCTCTTTTATTTCTGAGAGCTTCGCCAATAGAGGCCGAGAAGGCCCTCTTCGCACAGGGCGTGTACGTCGCCCTCCGTTTCGTTGCTGACGGCGCACGGATAACTTCGCGAGAGCGCGGCGTCGGAGAGAGGCCAGCGAACGCCCTTTATCGAAACGCCCTTGCACTCCTCGGACAGCGGCAGCAGGGAGACGGCGAGCGGAGCGGACTTGAAGACCGCCCGGACCTCATTTTTAGGGCTCATGAGAAAGAGCCCCTCGATTTCATCCGCCATGCAGAGCGAGCCGCTCGCAGCAAATGTGTTTACGACGCTGAAAAGGTGATCGAGTCTGCCGCCGAAGCACCCCGACAACAGGAGAAGCGAGTCGGGGCTCTCCTCTCTCAGAAGCTGGAGGGCGAGCTGAAAATCGGTGAGGTCCTTTGCCCTAGGGTGCCTGTGCTCGACGGCGCCGTGTTCGACCGCCCATTCGCGGTCCCCGCTCCCCACGCTGTCCATGTCTCCTATCATAACACGCGGCACGACGCCGGCCCTTCGGCATATTCCCGCGCCGCTGTCCACGGCCCAGACGTCGGGCGAGTTCCTGTCCACCAGGTCCCTGAGCCAGCCCGCGTCAGGCGGGCGGCCTCCGAGCAGAAAGAGAGTCCTGTTTTGCGGCATCCGAGCTGACGAAAAAAAATCGACGTTCTGAGAATAAAATACCGGGGTCATGTCGGTTCCCTCCCTCAAAATCACAAGTTCAAGACCGTGGGTTCCACCCACGCCCGCCAGGGAGCAAGCTCCCTGGACCCTCATATTGGAGGTCAAGGAGGCTCAGCCTCCTTGCGGAGTTTGAGGCGGCGCCTCAAGGTTTTGCCCTCAGCTGATTCCCCTTATTCTGTCGAGGATGTCGTCCGCGTCCTCCTCGTCGACGAGTATCTCCCTCGGACGGGCGCCGTCAGCCGGGCCGACTATGCCGGCCTTCTCCATCATGTCGATCAGGCGGCCCGCCCTCGTGAAACCGATCCGGAGCCGGCGCTGCAAGCCGCTGGTCGAGGCCATTCCCGTCGACGTAACCACTCGCACGGCCTCTTCGAGCAGGGCGTCGTCGAAGCCTCCGGGCGTCTCGAAGCCCTCCGGAGCGCTCCCCTGATCGTAGATGTCGACGTACTCCGGTTCGCCAAACATGTTGACGAGATAGTTTATCCATCTGTTTACGGAGCGCTCGTCGATCCACGGGGACTGTACGCGCAGAGGCTTCGGGTTCTGCGTGGACAAAAAGAGCATGTCCCCGCGTCCCAGCAGCTTCTCCGCCCCGCCGCCGTCGATGATCGTCCGGGAGTCCATCATAGACGGCAGGGTGAACGCCACGCGGGCCGGAACGTTGGCCTTTATCAGGCCGGTAATCACGTTTACGGAAGGGCGCTGCGTCGCGAGCATGAGGTGTATGCCCGTGGCCCTCGCCATCTGAGCGAGCCGGCATATATACTCCTCGACCTCCTTGGCGGCGGTCATCATCAGGTCGGCCAGCTCGTCAACCACTATCACTATGTGAGGCAGCCGGTCTTTCGGCAGGACCAGCTCGTTGTACGACGCGAGGTTTCTCACCCTCGCCTCCGCGAAACAGCTGTACCTCCGCTCCATCTCGCGTATCGCCCAGCCAAGCACGTGCACCGCCTTCTTGGGGTCCGTCACAGGCGGCGTCAGTATGTGCGGAAGCTTTTCATACGCGGCCATCTCCACCCTCTTCGGGTCGACCAGAACCATCTTCAGCTCGTCCGGCCTGCGCATCGAACAGAGACCTATGATACATCCGTTCACGAAGACGCTCTTTCCTGACCCGGTAGTGCCGGCGACCAGAAGATGCGGGAGGTCCTCCAGCCCCACGATCAGGGCGTCGCCGTTGATCGTGACCCCCATCGGAAGCGGAAGGCTCTTCGTCGTCTTCTGATACGCTTCCTCCTCTATGATCGAGCGCAGGGTGATCCCCCTGCGCACCGGGTTCGGTATCTCTATCCCCACGTAAGGCTTGCCGGGAATCGGCGCCTCGACCCTCAGGCTGGACACGGCGAGCGCCATCGCGAGGTCGTTCGAGAGACCCGTTATCCTGCTCACCTTAACCCCGGGCGACGGCTGTATGCGAAACTGTATGACCGTGGGGCCGAGCAGTATCTCCGCCAGCTCGGCTTCGATGCCGAACTCAGCCAGGGAGTCTATTATCCTGTCTCCCCAAGGTCTCGCCGTCTCCTCCGATATGAGGTCCTCGTCGTCCCCCTCCTTGCCGAATATCTCGGGAGGGGGAGGGAAACGTCCGGCGGGCGCGTGCGCCTCGTAACTGGCGGCCGCCAGCTCGTCTATCACCGGCGCGTCGGCGGACTGCCCGCCGTCCGCGTATTCGGAGTCGGAGCCGTCATACTCGCTCTGATCGTATTCTTCAGTCTCGTCCCCGTAGATCTCTTCGTCGTCCTCCTCATCGGCCCCGTCCTCAGATTCGTCCGCCTCATCGTATTCCTCCGCTTGTACATGCTTGAAGGGGCGGCCGCGTTCCTTGGCGCTCAGTCTGGCGAAAAGCGCCTTCAGCGCCTCGAATGGCGCCGTATAGCCAAAGCAGTGAAGGGTGAGGAAGATTATCGAGAGCCCGAGCAGGATTGTGCCGAGAGGCCCCAGGTTCTCGAACGACCAGCCGGCCAGACCCCTGCCGACGGATCCGGGAGAGAGCAGCGACGCGGCCTCTCCTTTAAAGACCATGTCGAAGAGGCCCAGGAAGAGCGACAGGCACAGATAGAGCAGGACCGTGCCGCACGCCTGTCTCAGCGGCTGAGGAACGGGCTTCCGCATGATCCATGACAAGCAGAGATAGCTGATAAAAAACAAAATTATAAGTACGCCGACGCCATAACCGCCCAGGAGCTGTTCTCTAGCGGCGCGTCCGAGAGCCCCAGTCCAGTTCGTGAAAATACTCGGGATCAGGAAAATGTCCGCGAGCAGGAAGACCCACGCCGCAACTGTAACGGCCCGCTCGGCCTTGTCTTTTATCCACGCCGCGTCCAGCTTGATTTTGGGCTTGAGCTTGGGGCGTTCGCTCTTTTGCGAGCCCAGCGACTCCACCAGGCTCGCGCTGAATTTGCCGGACTTGACGTCTCGCCCGCTCTTCTTTCCAGGTTTTGAGCGTGAAACGCGTTTAGCCGTCATACCCCGTATCGCTTCCTCCGACTGTAAGGTTGCTTATGAGCAGAGCCGGCTGACCGTCCGTCACCGGAACGCTCTGCCCTGACTTGCCGCAGGTTCCGGGGTCCAGGAGGAGCCTGTTGCCCACGGCCGCGATGTTCTTCAAGGCCTCGGGCCCGTTCCCGGTCAGCGTGGCCCCCTTCACGGCGCGTCCGACCTTGCCGCCCTCGATGAGATATCCCTCCGAGACGTAGAAGACAAAGTCCCCGGACGTCGGGTTGACCTCGCCTCCGCCCATTTTCCTCACCAGGAGGCCCCGGTCCACGAGACTCAGCATCTCCTCGAAACTGTTCTCTCCGGGCGCGACAAACGTGTTGCTCATTCTTGGAACGGGCTGATGCTGATACGACTCCCGCCTGCCGTTTCCGCTCAGGGGAAGGTCCCCTATTTTAGCCGACAGGATGTCGGTCATGTATCGTTTGAGCACGCCGTTCTCGATCAGAACCGTCCTCTCCGCCGGAGTCCCCTCGTCGTCGAAGCTGTACGATCCATACCTGCCCGGGAGCGTCGCGTCGTCTATCAGCGTGACGAGCGGGTTCGCCACAAGCTCGCCGATCCTGTCGCGAAACGAAGAGAAGTCCTTCTGTATTATATCGGCCTCGAGGCCGTGACCGCACGCCTCGTGGATCATTGTGCCGCCCGCGCTTCCGTCCATCAGGACCGTCATGCGGCCGGCCGGGCACAAAGAGGCGTCGAGCATCAACAGCCCTCTGTCCAGGGCCCTCCGGGCTATGCCCTCCGCTCCGGCCTCCTCCTCTTTCCAAAAACCGTCCACCCCGGACAGGAGAGAACGGACCTCGTAGCCGGTCTCAAGCGCGCCGTCCTTCTCCAGCACCGCTTGAGCCGCGAAGGTGGTGTAGCTCCTCCCGTCCTTCGCCACGGCGCCGTCGCCCCTCACGATGAGAACCGACTTGACCGAGGTCCTGTAGCGGAACGTGAGCTGGCGGAGGTAACGGCACTCCGAGCGCAGCGTTCTGTCCAAACTGTGGAAAAATCCCGCGTCGAGAGCGGGAAGAGCCGTGTTCAGATCGAGAAGCGGCTCGTCTCCACCGCCGCGCGGCGCGCCACAGCCGATCCCTGAACTCGCGAACGCCTCTGAGATCGCCTTTGCGGCTGACGACGCGGACGTCCCTATCGTGTGAGAGTATACCGTGTTCTCATCCTTAATCACCCTCACGCCCAGCCCGTCGCTCCGTGACGACGAGAGAGCGTCCATCTTGCCGTCCTCGAACAGTATCGAGTGGCTGACTCCCGACTGCATATAGAGATCGGCGTAGTCCGCTTTACGCGACGCGCCGGCTATAGTTTCCCTTATTCCTTCCAGTGCGGTTGACTCCATTCACCAATCCTCCAGAATCGATTTTATATGTTCGCCATTTTCAGGGCTGACGCCCCGGCGCTCCAGCACAACGCCCTCCGACTCCAAAGCGTCGACGACGCGCTCAATTTCGTCCCGCCAATCCGAGGGGAAGAGAATCGAGACAAGCCCGCTCCCCGGGTCGTCGGTCCGCAGGAAACCGACTCCCTCATAGGCGTCTATGGTCCAGCTCATGTAGCATATACTCTCCCTCCGCGCCGTGAGTTCGTACCGAAGCAGTGCGCTTTCAGCCGTCCCGCTCAAAGCCGTCTCACAGGCGTCCTTTTTTGATCCTTCTCTGCGCGTCTAGGTGTTCCCGATACGTCCGAGAGAAGATGTGGCGGCCGTCGCTGCTGGCCACGAAGAAGAGCATTTCGGTCTGTTCCGGCTTCAGCGCGGCGTTCCATGAGTTTTCGGACGGAACCCCGATGTTCTCAGGCGGCAGCCCCTTGTGTATGTAAGTGTTGAACGGCGATTCGATCTTCACGTCCTCGAAGGAGACGTTCGTTATCTTCACCCCGCGAAGCTTCCAGGCGTAAACCACCGTGGCGCAGGATTGCAGGGGCATGTCCCTCTCCAGCCGGTTTTTGAAAACGCCGGCGATTGTGGGGCGGTCAGAGTCGACGAGAGCCTCCTTCTGAATGATCGACGCGAGTATGCCCCCTCTGGCGACGTCCGCGCTGGTGAAGTTCGCCGGGATATTCTCCCCGTGCCGCCGCTGCCACGCTTTAGACGCGATCCTGACGAGCCAGTTCGCGCAGTCCTCCCCCGGCGGAATCGCGTAAGTGTCCGGCGCGAGCAGCACAACCCTCTCGCGCGCTTTTTCCGGCAGAAGCGGCCTCAGTTTCTCCGGAAAATTTTCCGTCTCCCTCAGCGCCTCATGGAGCAGAAACTCCCCGTCGCTCCTCCCGAAGGCGGACGCGATCTCATCGAAAAGCGCCCCCGGCAGGATGCGAAGGTCCAACACGTCCGGAACGGCTTGCGAGAACTCCAGAGCGACCTCCTTCGCGCGGCCCGCGTGAATCTTGTATATCCCCGGCTTTATCCGGCGATCGATCCCCAATTTTACCATCCACTTAGAAAAATTCCTGGATTTCGTGACGATCCCAAGTCTCTCGAACTCCGACGCCACGTCTCCCGCGCTCTGGCCGGGCGTTATCAGAACCTCTATCTCGCTTCCGGCTTTCTCCGGAGTCCCCTCCCTCAGATCGGCCATATAGAGCCCCCACCCGCTGAAGGAGATCGCGGCGATGAGCAGAAATACGGGGACAAAGCGCTGAAACAGGGAGGAAATCTTCAATAAACTCTCTCCTTAACACGAATAATAATCTTCCGCAGAGATGTCGGATTACCGACTCTCTCCGAAAATCGGACCGTGGCGAAAGTACATCCATGCCGCGAAAAAACGCTCGAGGAACGCGTTTTTTCGCTTACTTGCGCCACTCGTCCGACATCCTGTCGGACGCCGATTTTCTGCGTTCCTCGGCAATCCGACATCCTAATTGCTGAGATAACCCTATACTTCATATTTGCGAATATAGAGACCGTCGGGGTTTTAACCATTACCCTTCAGGCGTCTGATTTTAAATCAACACGCCTCCCGCTTGAGCAGCGCCCACAGTTCCTCTCTCGCTTCCGACGGTACTGCCGCCGCGCCGGCGGCCTTCGTTATCCTTCCGACTCGCGTTATGTCAATCGACGCTTCCCCGAACTCCAGCTCCACCTGCCCGGACATATCCTCAGGAACCGTCGCGAGCATACTTCCGGAGGCGACCAGGCGCAAAGGATCGAAACCGAGCGACTCCGACGCCCTTTTTGTGTGCGGGTGCAGCGGTACGGCGCCGAGGTCGAGGTCTGCGGACATTCCGGCGAGGCGGCACATCTCGCCCACGCCGCCCAGGAAACCGCCCTCCGTCGGGTCGTGCATAAACGACGCGCGCTTCCTCAGGATGCGGGACTCGGCCAGAACCGACGTCTGATCCATCCAACCCGCGATCTCGCTTATCTCCTCCCGCGAGAAAGAACCCCTCAGAAGGTCGGGCCTGTCCAGAGCGAGTATCGCCATCCCCTCCAGGCCAATGTGTTTCGAGACATACAGCGCGTCCCCCTCGGCGATATCCGACGCGCTGAAGACCCGGTCGGCGGCGCCGATTAAAGCGGCGCTCAGCACCGGATGCGCGTAAAGGTCGTTAAACTCCGTGTGCCCGCCGACTATGGAGACGCCGTTTACCATGCACTCGTCATGAATTTCCCTCATTATCGATTTCACGGCGCCCTCGCCCATATCCGGAGGAAGAATGAGTGTGACGGTCATATAAGCCGGCTCGCCGCCCTTGGACGCAATGTCGTTGACGTTCACCCTCACGAGCAGCCGGCCCGCCCCGTTTGTCGCGCCGACTATAGGGTCGGACGCGAAGACGAGGAACTTGCCGTCCGGCCATCTTATGACAGCCGCGTCCTCGCCGACTCCGGGGCCTATCAGCACTTCCTTCCTGATCGCGCCCACATTGGCGAAGACCGACCTCGACAGCGCGTCGGGCGAGAGCTTGCCGGACGCCGGCCTGGCGTCGACCCCGTGTCCCGCCTCTTTGGTCATCTCCCGCGCGCGCTCCTCATGCTGTACTCGCACCCGCAGTAACTCTGCCGGTACAGGCCCCAGGCCTTGCTTCTCTCGACAGATAGCTTGAAGCCTCCGCCCTTTCGCCATACCCTCGAAATCCACTCTACTCCAAAGCGGGAACTCGTCACGCGCCCGATGTCGTTTATCAGATCCGGGTCCTTATGAGGGCTTATGGTCAGAGTGGTGCAGAGATACCCAAAGCCGTTCCCCGCCGCGTACTCCGCGGAAGCCGTAAGCTGAAGCCCGAAGCAGAGAGCGCACCGCTCCCCGCCCTCCGGGCAGTCAGATAAACGGGACGCTTTCTCGAACCAGAGCGACGGTGAGTAAGGCCTCGCCACGAGCCGCCCATTCAGAAACTCCGGCAGACGCGCAACGGCGTCCGCCCTGAGACGCCACTCCGACTCCGGGTGGATGTTGTCCCCATAGAAAAAGCCGTGGACCTCGAAACCTTCGCCGGTCAGCGCGGGCCACGGCGCCGTCGCGTCCGGCGCGCAGCATATATGGAGAAGAACGCGGCGGCCGTCACTCTTCATGAGCTGACAGGCGGTTCGCCCCCGTCCGCGCGATCATCCGGCGTCTCGTTCACGTCCGTTCCGGGAAGCGGCTTCGCTTTCGCGGCGAAGATCAGAAAGCCCGTGTGAGCGGTCATCATGTCGTCCGGCCTTATTCTTCGCGGATCCGTTTTGAAGTATCTCACCAGAAGCTCCAGCACCTGGACGTCAACAAACCCGTGAAGGTTCAGCGCGACGAGAGCCTTTTCAATCTGGTTGAAAGTCGGGACCAGTATTCCGAGGCGGTGTCCCCAGGCAAGCGCCTCGTGAGCCGCGCCGATGTAATCCCACGGATTCTGGACGTCGAGAAATACCGCGTCCGCGCCCCGCTCGTCGAAACCGTCCGCGATGTCGCGGATCTTGAAATCCACCCTATGCCTGACGCCCCACCTCTCCGTGTTGCTCTCCGCCAGCTTCGAGAACTCCTCGCGCCTGTCGTACGATATCACCTTGCCGCCGTCCCCGACGAAATGAGCGAAAACCGACGTGAGCCCGCCTGAGCCGGTGCCGCATTCGACGACAGTCGAGCCGGGCCCGAAGTTCAAGTGCTGGATGATGAAGCCGCTGTCCTTTGGAAAGATTACCTGAGTCTGGCGCTTTATCCTGCGAGAGTACTCCCCTATCGCGGGACGCAGGATGAAAAACGGCTCTCCCCTGTTGGTCAGCGCGATGTCGCCATAATCCATGCGGACGATGTCGTCGTGGCGCATCTGACCCAGATGGCTGCCCTGCGTGGCGCCGGAGCTGAGACGGACGAGAAAGTTGTCCCCTTTGACGGGAGACCACAAAAAAACCAGGTCGCCATAGGAGAGCATCTACAGAAGCGACTCCACTGAGGAGGCTATGTCGCCCGGCGAAAGACCCATCCTGGCGATAACTTCCCTTGAACTCCCGGAATCGCCGTAACGCGTCACGCCGAGGTTCTTGATCCTCACCGGCGCGCCGGCCCTCGCCAGGTGAAGGGCGACGATCGAGCCGAGCCCCGTGTCCGCGTGATGATCCTCGCAGGTGACGACCGGTCCGCCGCCGATAAGGTCCAACAGTTCGTCGCGGCGGATCGCGAGCGGAGACGAGGAGTGGAGCACCTGCGCGGAGATCCCCTTTTCGGACAGCGTCTTCGAAGCCTCCAGAGCGCGGCCCGCCATGTGCCCCATCGCCATTATCGTCGCGTCCGCGCCGCCTCTTATCCTGTCTATCTCTCCGTATCCATATTTATAATTTTCATCGAAAAACGGCGATCCGTCCTCCTTGAGGAGGACAGGGAGCGCCCCCCGGCCAACGGCGAGAAAGACAACTCCGGGCTCGCCGAGCATCCATCTGACCGCGCGGTCGGTCTGATTGGGGTCCGCGGGAACCACTATCCTCGCTCCGAAGAAATTTCGGACCAGCGAAACGTAGTCTATGCACTGATGGGTCATCCCATCCTCCCCAACGTCAAGGCCTACGTGCGTCAGCACGGTCTTGAGCGAGGCCCTGTTGATGTCGTTCAACCGCTGCTGGTTGTACGTCTCGTCGATACCGAACACTCCGAAGTCGGCCCACACCGCGATCACTCCCGCGACGGAAGCCGCGCCCGCGACAGTCGCTGCCGCGTGTTCCTGTATCCCTGCCTGCACAAAACGGTCTGGACATTTTTTCGCGAACTTCGCGAAGCCGTCCAGCTTCACAGAGACCGCGAGATCGCAGTCAAAGGCGAGTATCGGAGTCCGTCCCGCGACGTCATAATTTTTCTCCGCGACATCGGCGAGCGCGGCGCCGGCGGCGCTCCGGTTATCCTTCCTGTCGGACGCCCCGTAGACCACCGGCGTTCCAGGGTCGAGCGACGCGGCATTCGCCTTCATGACGAACTCCTTGGGGAGCGGGCCGGAGCGCAGGATCTTCATGCGCTCATACTCCGCGACCTCTCCTCCGAGTTCGGCTATGGCTTTCGTCAAAAGCTCTCCGGAAGCCGGCTTGCCGTGATACTCCTCAGTACCCTCCATGAAAGAGACGCCCTTGCCCATCACCGTGCGGCAAATGATAACGGCGGGAACGGTGGACTCCGACGCCTTTTTAAGCGCGTCGTACAGCGACTTATAATCATGACCGTCGCACTCCAGGACCTCCCAGCCGTCGGCCGACCAGAGCGCGGAAATATTGACGGGCATGACGTCCTCTATCCGGCCCGATATCTGAATGCGGTTATAATCAATGAGAGCCGTGACGCGCGAAAGCCCCTCCCTCGCCGCTATCCTCCTTGCCTCGGCAAGCTGCCCCTTCGGCTGCTCTCCATCGCCCATGACGACAAAGACCCTCGATTTCCTGCCGCAGGCTCTGTCGGCGAGAGCGAATCCAACTCCGGCGGAGAGCCCCTGCCCGAGGTTGCCCGTACCCCAGTCTATCCCCGGCACGCTCCGCTCGACATGCCCCTGATAGGGGCTGCCAGCGCGGCGAAAATTAGGGACCGCTTCCTCCCTGTCGATAAAACCCCATGCGGCGAGGGACGCGTATACTCCGGCGGACGTGTGTCCGTGGCTTTCCACGATTTTATCGCGCCGTTCGTCCTCGAAGTTACCCGGCGTCAGATCCGCGACGGCGAACAGGATGTTGAAGACGTCCATGCTTGAAAGCGCGCCGCCGATGTGACCGCTCTCGGCGATCGCGGTCATCAGCGTCGCGTCGAGCCTGCAGCTTCTCGCAAGACCGGCAAGGATAGACGCCTGCTCGTCTTTCAGGCGTTCAGCGGAAAAATTTCTCAGGTCCGCGAGTTTATCGAGCGAGCTCATAGGGTCTCGTCAGTCTCCTCTCTATAAGTCAACCTCAAGCTATTTTAACATCATTGTCGAGATGTGACATGAAAAATAGCGCCCATACAAAAAAGCCCGCAGACGCGGCAAAACTGCGTCTGCGGAGCACTGTCGCGGCAATCGCGGGAGCGGGGCCGCGCCTCGTCGCGGAACGCTACTTTTTGTATGAGAAGAAGAGCGTCTGCCCTCCTCTTTGCACGAGTACGACGACGGTCCGCGGGTTCCTTCCGACCGCCCTCTCGAAGTCGGAGACGCTGTTCACCTGTCTGCGGTTCACCTCGAGAATCTGGTCCCCCTCTCTCAGACCCAGCTCGGCCGCGATGGAGCCGCGCTCGACCGAGAGCACGACGAGACCCTTTGACGACGGGAGTTCATAGCGATCCCGCAGCTCGCCCGAGATCTCGCTCACCGACGCTCCGATCTGCGTGGTCTTCCTCGGCGTCCCGCCGCCGGAGGAGTCCCTGGAAGATCCTTCGGGCACGTCTCTGCCGGGGATCTCTCCAAGCTTTACGGTGATCTTTTGCTTCTTGCCGTCCCGATACAACTCGACCGCGACATCCTCGCCGGCGAGCTTGTTTCTTATCGCCAGCACGACGTCCTGGCTCGACTTAACTCCCTTGCCGTCGACCGTGAAGACCACGTCGCCGCGCTTGAAACCGGCTTTCTCAGCCGGAGAGCCGGGTACGATGTCAGCCACGACCGCGCCCTCGTTCGTCGGTATCTTATAAGTTTCGGCGAACCCAGGGGTAAGGGTCTGGAGCATCACTCCAAGCCAGCCTCTCTTGACCTCTCCGTGCTCTATCAGGTCGTTCATCACTTGCTTAGCCATGTTGATCGGCACCGCGAAGCCAATGCCCTGAGCGTAGGGAACTATCGCGGTGTTGATGGCCACGACCTCTCCCCTGAGATTGATGAGGGGCCCTCCGCTGTTCCCGGGGTTTATGGACGCGTCGGTCTGCATGAAACCCTGAAAGTTCACGTCGGCGGCCTGCAGCGTTCTATTCTTGCCTGAAATGACTCCGGCCGTCACCGTGTTCTCGAAACCGAGCGGATTGCCTATCGCGACCACCCATTCTCCTATCTGCGCCGCGTCGGAATCCCCGAGTTTGAGCGCAGGAAGATTGCCCGCCTTGATCTGGATGACGGCGAGGTCGAACGTCGGGTCCCTGCCTATCAGCTTAGCGTCGAAGTGCCTGCCGTCCAGAAGGGTGACGGTTATCTTGTCCGCTCCCTCGACGACGTGGTTGTTAGTCATGATATAACCGTTCTGGTCTACGATGAACCCGGACCCCTTGCCTCGCATCGGAACGGTCTTGTTATACCGGTCCAGTTCCTCCCCGAAGAACTCCTTGAAGAACGGGTCGTTCGCGAAGGGGTGCGGGCTTCTTGTAACCAGAGTCTCAGTGTCGATATTTACAACCGCGGGAGAACAGTCTTCAGCTATCTTGGCCACCGGATTCCGCGCGTAAAAATCTTCCGCCGGTATCGGCAGTCGAGCGGACTCCGTGGCCGCGCCGTTTTTCGCCACAAAAACGCTCCCGCTGTCAGTCCGCGAAAGAGAGACCGCGATTAACAACAGGGAAACAACGCCCAATAAAATCTTGTTGCTCTTTGACATTAACCTATACACCTCCAAATTTTTCACCCACAGGTTGGTCCACTGTAGTATATTCTCACATTTTTTCATCAGAATTTTCACGTATGCCCGAAATTTTCACGCGCTCCCGCGCGAACTTCCGCGTTAAATCCTTGACAACTCCTGAAAAGACTGTAGAATATTCTTCCGTTGGACATTGGGGAATGGTGCAACGGCAGCACGCCTGACTCTGGATCAGGTAATCCTGGTTCGAATCCAGGTTCCCCAGCCACGAGCGCAAGCGGTCCCATCGTCTAGTGGCCCAGGACGCCGGGTTCTCAGCCCGGTAACAGGGGTTCGAATCCCCTTGGGACTGCCAATACTTAAAAACCTAGCATAACTTAACATAACCCAACCCCAGATCCCGCCTAAATCGGCGGGATTTTTTATTAACCTACCATAACTTAGCATGATATAACAGATGACGCCTCACTGGTTCCGGCACATGGCCTCGACCTTGCTCGGGGAGAGGGGAAGGGATAGGATCACAGCTTCAAAAACTTCTCTATCAGCCCTCCGGCCAGCGAGCCGACGGCTATAGCGCCGAGGAAATACCCGCGTTCTTTCGCTCGTTCGAGCTTGATCGACATCACGCTTTCGGCAAGATTCGCTATAGCCTCCTGGTGTTTCGCAAGCTCCTCTACAATGTGTTCGAGCTTAACGTCGATTTGCCCCAGCAGTACAGAAATCTCTTCGCTCATCGACCTACACCGGGCTCTGCACTCCGGCCTCTGCCGCCAGCGCTTTCAGGCGGTTGTACCAGCCGTTCTTGAATTTCGCTTGAGACGGGTTGGAGCTGATTATGTCGTCGTAGAAGTTCTTGCGCTTGACGAGCAGCGTCGCGGCGATTACTTCGGCGAGCTGTCCTTTCGACGAACTCCGGCACATACGGAATATCGATCAGCACTGCGATCCTATCGATAACCGCGTCCCGCTTCAAGGTGTCCATGGCGATATAGCGGGCCGCATAGTTGAGATAGTGTCTGAGCGCGTATTCCATATCGTGATTCCATCCCGCGACGCCCTTACGGCGTGTCGCGTTCTTAAACACGCGGCTGCGGTTCTGCATCTTCGCCACGTCGCCGGAAACGAAGTCCTGCGCTTCCTCCAGCGTCAGGGCGAAGACGTTTTTCACATTGTTGACCAGCTTAAAATACTGCATGTCGCCCAGCGTCACAGCGTCAAGCTGCATCTGGCCGCCGAAGTCGTCACCGAACGGGGCGATTACGAGCCCGCCGTCCTTCATGTTC
>JAISQP010000006.1 GCA_031274115.1 Synergistaceae bacterium | reverse complement strand
GACGCTCTCCCTTTACAGGGCCTGGGACGCTTTCCCGGGCATTGCCTACCGCATGTGCAGGGACGAGAGAAGCTCTGTCTTCATGGCTGACGGCTACGCAAAGGCCACGGGCAGAGTTGGGGTCTGCGAGGGGCCGAGCGTCGGCGCCACCCACATGGTTCCGGGGGTCGCGGAGGCTTTCGCGGCGTGTGTTCCGATGATTGTATTCACGTCAGACGTTCCGTTGGACACGATAAAGAAAAACATGCTTACCGGTTTCGACCAGACTTCGATATTTCAGGGCATAACGAAGGAGACGTACACCGTCACAAAGGGATCGGAGATACCCTTTCTGATTCGCAGGGCCTTTAGGAGCGCCTCCAGCGGGCGGCCCGGACCGGTGCATATCAGGATACCGATGGATGTCTTTTCGCACGACGTCCCGGACGGCGAGGTGTTCGCTCAGCCGCGGTACGCGCGATTCCCGGGCGTGCGCTCGTCAGCGTCGCCCGACGACATGAGGCGCGCGGCGGAGAAAATCGCGGAGTCGAGCCGCCCGATCCTCATTTGCGGGCAGGGGTGTATGCACTCAGGCGCCTGGGGCGACGTCGAGCGCCTCGCCGAGCGGGCCGGAATTCTGGTAGGATCGACGATCAACGCGAAGGGGATCTTCCCGGAGACGCATCCGCTTTCGATCGGGGTGATCGGCGCAAGAGGCGGCCGCCAGTGGGCAAACGCGCTGGTAATGGACGCCGACCTCGTCATCTTCGCGGGCGCGAGCACCGATTCGGCGGCGACGGACGGGTGGAAGCTCCCGGATCCGAAGTCCGCGGAGACGATACAGATCGACGTGGATGAGCGTGAGCTGGGCAACAACTATCGGGCGCTGCCCCTTCTCGGGGACGCGTCGGAGACGCTGAAGGGCATTCTCGGTCTTCTGCCCGCGTCCTCGAGGAGTTCGGGCTGGCTCGAGAAGGCGTCGCTCGCGAGAGATGAGTTCGACGCCCGCCTCGCCCTGTTCGAGAAGTCGCTGGGAGACGCCGCGCACCCGTTTTCGATTTCACGCGTCCTGGAGCGCGCGCTCCCGGATGACGCGTTTCTCGCGGTCGACCCCGGCATTTCCGCCGTCTACCCCGCCGCATTCACGCGCCTTGCGAAGTCGGGACGCAGAACCGCTTTTAACTTCGCGATGGGCGCCCTCGGCTACGCCATACCGTCCGCGATCGGGGCGAAGGCAGGGCTTCCGGATCGGACGGTGGTCGGACTCGTCGGCGACGGCAGTTTCGGCTTTGCCGCCGGGGAGCTGGAGACCGCGGTCAGACTGGGGCTCGACATCACTTATATAGTCTT
Source organism: Synergistaceae bacterium (assembly GCA_031274115.1). The sequence goes on along the minus strand of JAISQP010000006.1, from coordinate 2,303 downwards.
CGACAACAGGTCGTTCGGCTGGATACGGGGCACGGAGTTCGTAAGCAGGAAATCCGATCTTCCCGCTGATTTCGACAGGTTTACGAACTTCGCGGAGACTGATTACGTCAAGATAGCCGAGGGCTTTGGACTGAAGGGTTATCGCGCGGACTCCGGAAGCGAGTTCGAGCGTATTCTCGGAGAGTGCGTATCGTCGCCCGGGGCGAAGCTGATCGCTGTAAAAACCGGGACGGAGGATAAGGAACTTCCCCCTGTCCCGGGCTGGTTCGAGTATGCGAAGTCCGCCGGGTTGAAAAATCTTTACGGCGCTGAATGCGTCTAACTGTTGTGCATTTTGAAGGAAGAGGAGGAGTATGGATGGATTTGATAGAGGAACACCCCGCGCTCGACGTCGGCTACTTCAAGCGCGAGAGGAAGGTCGAGTTCACCTTCGACGGAGATAAGCTGGAGGGCTACGAGGGGGCGCCGATCGATACGCGCCGGCATAAACCTCGCGCTTTGCGAGAAATGGGAGGGCTGATTGGATTATGACCGAGAGCGAGAAACTCTTCGACAGCGGAGTGTTGACTGAAAAGAGCTTGTGTGGGACATCAGAGCGATTCAGGCTGCGAAGTAAAATTCATCGTGGTAGGGCCTTGTCTGTTTAGTCCGATGGCCGTTTTATAGTTCGGCAGATATCTTTGTCAGTCGCGCCTGTAGTGGGAACGACATTGCAAAATCTCTATTCTTCCTTCAAAGATGCGATATACAAGCCTGTTCGTTTCGTCTATCCTCCGGCTCCAGTATCCTTGCATCTCACCCTTCAGGGCCTCCGGTTTTCCTATTCCAATGTAGCCGTTGCGGTCGACGTCGAGCAGAAGCTGGTTGATTCGTTTTAACGTTTTTTTATCCTGCGTCTGCCAGTAAAGATAATCGTTCCAAGCTTCATCATCCCAAGATTTAATCATCATCAGTTCCGATTAATTCATGAATGGTTCCACCAGTTTCTTCCATGCGCTTTTTAGCGGCTAATAGATGCGCACGGTTCTCCACGGAATAAAATGGATCCGCATGTAAATCGAAAGGAATACCATTATGACGGACAACTTGTTTCAGAAAAATTGTGGTGGCTGTTGAAAAATTCATTCCAAGTTCAGCGAGCACGCTTTCAGCCTGTTTTTTCAAGGTATCGTCTATTCTCATATTCAAGTTTGCCATAAAAAATTCACTCCTTGTCTAGCCTGTTCTCACAAGGATAATTCAAAAAGGCGTAAATATCAATACAAACAATATCAATATCTTTACACATTTACCAATCGAACGTGATTACGTCTGAATTACAACATCAGCAGAGATGTTATATGATAGCGGTGTAATCGATAAAAAAACAATGCGTGATTTCGATGAAACCTGCCTCGCTCCTGTAGAAATGTATCCTCCGGAGAGAATACGCGCGTTGCGCGCGAGAGAGAAGATGTCGCAACCTGTTTTCGCTCGTTATCTTAACGTCACCAAAGGTCTTGTTTCCGCTTGGGAACGCGGCACAAAAAAACCTGGCGGTCCTGCCCTGCGCCTTTTGAGTGTTATTGAGAAAAAAAGTATTCAAAGTATTGTTTAATTTCCCGCCCCCAAATAGCGAAAGGCGCGTTGCGATACGACTTCATGCAATCTTCTCTTTTGCGCCGAAGCAAACCTCAAACCACGGGCAGGACCTTGAGGCTCTGCCTCAAACTCCGCCAGGAGGCAGCGCCTCCTGGACCTCCATCAATTTTTTTCTTTCACCCTGTGGGTGAAAGAAAAAAATTATGAGGGTCAAGGGAGCTGGCTCCCTTGCGGGTGTGGGTGGAACCCATGGTTTTGAACCTGCGGTTTGAGCGCAAGGCGGGATTATTGAAAATAATTTATATTCATGATAGAGTCGGATTAAATTAAATATCAGACCTTAGAATTGGAGATGATGTTAGTGGTTTTTACTGATGTCAGTGATTTATCGGCGGAGATGATTTTCGCAGGCAGGCGTAAACCTCTCCTGCTAAATTTATTCAGGTGTTTTTTGATTTGCTTTACGCTGATTCTTGCGCTGACGCCCGCGACGCCCTTATGGGCGGCGGCTGATCCAACTTGGTATAACACCACCGACACCAGCTTCACGCTCACCACGGCGGACCAGCTCGCTGGGTTGGCGGAGCTCGTGAACGGAGGAAATAATTTTTCCGGCAAAACCGTGTACCTCGGTAACGATATTTCCCTATTGGGTTATCAGGCGGGCGACGGTTGGACGCCTATTGGTACCTATACTCCCTCGTGCCCATTTAGAGGTACAT
>JAISQP010000224.1 GCA_031274115.1 Synergistaceae bacterium | reverse complement strand
GTAAGGCCGTGATATATGTCGTGCAGGATTCCTATCTCCCTTGGCGAGAGGTGCAGGTCATGCCCCAGGTTGTTCGCCTTCCTGTACTCCGAGACCACCAGAAGCTCCCGCTTGGCGTAGGTGGCGGCTTTGCGGTTGACCCGTTCCAGCCATTCCCTTGGAATGTCATTATCTTTGTCTCGCATTGCCGCCCGCGTCAGCGTGCGCATGTCGTTGCCGGTTTCGACGAACGGCATTTCCAGCTCGTTCGAGGCCGCCATCTCGTAGGCTTCGCGAAACGCGTTCAGCGCGGCATCCCTTTTTTTGACCTGGTACAAGCTGGCGGCTTCGAGCACCTTCATCTCCAGCCTTCCAAACAACACCTCGCATAAGGGCTGCTCGTTTTCGAGAAACGACAGGAGCTCGTAATATTTTTTATTGGAGTAGAATAATTTCGCCTTGACGAAGTTCCCGAATGTCTCCTTGAACGTGCCGAAGGAGCCCTTTACAAATTCGCCGAGTATCCAGCCCGCGATCATCTGCGGCTGGCGCATGACCGAAAAATACCAGCTCGATACGATGTCGAAGGTGATAAACCGCGAGACGTATTCCTTCATCTCCAACTGCGCTTCCAAGCTCTTGAAAAGTTTCTGGACTTCCTCGTAATTCCCCCGGGCGACCCAGATCCGAAGCAGGTAGAACAGGGCCCGGTTTCGCACCTCGTACTGATTCCGCTCCTCCGCCTTATGAAGCGCCTGATTTAAGTGCATCGACGCATTCCTGAGATCGCCCCTGTAAAAATACAGCTCGCCCCTCGCCAGGTCGTCGAGCCCGTACATATTGCCGTTCAGCACATTGACGATATGGGGGATCGAGCGCGACAGGGCCTCGATATACTCCTCCATCGCGCCGGTACTGGACGTCCCTACCTTGGAGGCCCAGGCGTCCAGACTGACGCTTGTGACGGGGCCGGATACGGAGAATGGGGTGAGCCGATATCGATAATCCGCCCTCTCAAACGCATCGTCGAAGTCATATCGGTCCGTGCGAGGCGCGATCACGTATTTCAAGATGCCTAAATTAATATACAAGCCGCAGACGACGCGGTTGGTAAAGGCGGAGCCCGGAAGGGGGGAATACCTGTCGATCCGCGCTTCGATGTCCGCCATCGCTTCGTCGTAGCGGTTCAGGCACATGAGCAGGCGCGACCGCTGGGAATGGTAAACCGCGATCTTCTCCATTTCTTCCGTCGGAGCTTTATCATAGATATCCAGGATGAACTGCGCCTGGTTGTACGGAATCTGAATCGGAAAGTTATACACGATGCCGACAATCGCCTCGTAATCCCCAACCTTGTCAAAGTATGATACGGCGTCCGTCTTGTAGTCGTTCTCGTCGCACCACCTGGCAGCCTTCAAATAGGCGTCGCGCTTTTCATCCTGCGTCAGGTCCCCCTGCTTTTGCCGCAGATATTCGAGGAAGAGGTGGTGGATGAGATACGTCTGCGAATAAATGTCGCGGCGCACAAAGGACGTGACCCCGTCGAGCTCCGCCAGCAGCGCCCCGTCGCCTCCCGCGAGTATGGAGACCAACTCGGCGGAAAGATGGTCGACCAGGGACAGTTTTATGAGAAAACGCCGCAGCCTGTCCGAGACCACGAGAAAAACCTCGCTCTCGATCATCTTGAAGATATTGAGCTTCATGGCGATGCGCGCGCTCTGGTCATGGGAGGGCGACTTTTTCAGCGACAGGCTGACCAGATGGACGGCCAGAATCCACCCTGCCGTGTCCTCGCAAATATTGGAGACGCTCTGAGACGAGAGGGGGATGTTGAACAGCTGGAAGTATTGCGACGTTTCGTTTTCCGTCAGGCGTAAATCCTCCTCGCCCACGCTGAAGACGAGCCCCTTGGAAATCATGCCGACTATGTTTACATCGGGCGCCGTCCGCGAGATCAGGAAACTGGTGAGGTTCGGAAACGGAGACCGGGTTTGTATGGCCCGCTCGAGGAACCGGAGGACCGGCCTCTCCTTCAGAAGGTGGAAATCGTCGAACACTATCACGTATTTTCCTGCCAGCAGCAGTTGTTCGTCCTTCGAGATTGAAAGATATTTTTCGAATTGGTCGTCAGTCTCCGGGAACCCAACCCCGTCTAGGCGGGCGGCAAATCTCTCGTCGTGTAAAGCGACAGTGTGAACTACGTTCTCCCAAAACCTCGTTCCGTTATTGTCCCGCTCCGAGAGCTGAATCCACACCGTCGTCGCGTCGTAATCCTGAAGAAAGGAGTAGACAGCGAGCGTTTTGCCGTAGCCGGCTCCTGCGGTTACAAAAACAGTCCGGCTTTTTATCGCCTCCGCCAGTAATTTTTTCAGGCGAGGCCTCTCAAGAAATGTCCTGTTGTCGCTGGTGATGTTCAAACCCCTGTTAAAAATGCGGCTTCTCATGTTATGGGCTCGCCTCTTCGCTCAGATATTCCCTCCCAAGCCGTTTATCATTTTTTCAGTGACAGCGCAAGATTACCCCCTAGCGGAGGAAAAAGCAATACCTAATCAGGCAGTATTGTGATTTTTCCTTCTGCAACATGGGCCGTATTTTGTGATTGCATCCACGGGATAATCCGTATTTTTGCGAACAGAAATTTCCGCAAATAAATTTTTATTCGAGATGATAAAGTTTTTTCCCCGGCCATTTTATGGCATTGCTGAATACTTTATAAATTACTCAACAAAACAAAACCTGCGAGTCGATGGGAATACGCCGACGCACCGCTGACGAAAAGGAGGGAGTAAATTGATAGAGCGCGCTAAAGTTTTTCTGATCATCGCGGGCATCGCGGCCGTCGTCACGATGGCAAACATGCGGGTGGATTTGGCCTTTGTCCAGAGTCATATTTTTAAAACGTCCGGCACTTGGATGCCGACTGCGGGAGAGAGCTCTCTCGATCTGGCTTACAAGCTCAGATATTTCCTGACGATTGCGGCGGCGGTTTTTTTGTCGGTCGGCATTTTTGCAGCCCTGTTCGTGTCTGGGGAGCTCTCAAGGCCTTTTTTGGAGGTCAAGGAGCAAAACGTCCGCCCAGGCGGGATGAATGGGGCCGCAAAAAAAATAACTGACGGAACGCCGCAGGGAAAACCGTTAGGAGACGATCCCCACGCAGGGCTTGTCCTCAGCAGTTCGCCCGCCGACACGCCGAATTTTGCGAGGAAGGGAAGCGCCGATGTAAAACCCGCGCGCGCCAAACTTCCAGGGGCAAGAGTTCTCGTCGTTGGCGGCGCGGATACAGATCTGGACGCGGCCAGGGAATCGCTCAAGCCCTATGGAATGCGGGTGGATTGCGTCACAAGCGGCCGGAGCGCCGTCAAATCGATACGCGAGGGCATG
>JAISQP010000186.1 GCA_031274115.1 Synergistaceae bacterium | reverse complement strand
GAGGCCAGCAGAGCGTATTTCCCCCTACGTCGGCGCATTTCACCCTGAGCCATTCCGCTACTCCCGGAGGCGAGGAGTGTTGCGTCATGAATGCCGCCTCCAGTGTTTTTCGCGAGCCTATCGCGTCCGGTATGTGGTCTGGAGGGAACGGTTCTCCCGACAGCGTTTTGAGAAGCGGGTAGGCGAACGACCAGAGCGTCACAGCGCATGACATCGGAAATCCGGGGGAGCAGATGACCGGGGTTCCGCCGATATTTGCCGCCATTGCCGGGCGCCCCGGTTTCATGCGCACGTACCGGAACAGCATTTTGCCCAGGGTCGAGAAGATTCCGGCGGAGTGGTCTCTGCTGCCTTTCGCGGAACCGGCGCTCACTATTACGAGATCATAGCCGCAAGAGGCGCGATTTACCGCTTCCGCTATGACATCCGGGTCGTCCGGCATAATCGGCGCGACATCGAGTTCATAGCCCCAGGACGAAAAAAGAGCCGACGCGTATGCCGAGTTGCTGTCCGCGACGAATCCGGGCTGTATCTTTTCGCCGGAGAGCCAGCGCTCTTTTGAGACTATCTCGTTGCCGGTCGGGATGAAGATCGTCCTGGGTTTTGCGTAAACCTGGATATTTTCAACCCCAGCGCACAGAAAAAGCGATATGAGCGCCGGAGTCGCCAGATCGCCCCTGCATGCCAGCAACTGCCGGTTCATGACGTCCTCGCCGACCGCTCTGACGTTTTCGCCCTGGGTCAGATTTTTGAAAATTTTAAGCCCTTCTTTGTCTGAAGACGTGTCCTCTACCATGGCGACGGAATTTGCGCCGCCAATCGGCATTCCCGTGTTTACCCACGAGAAATTTCCAGGTTCGAGCAAGACGGGCGCGGAAGGCGCGGCGCCCGCCGTGTCGCCGGCGATTACCGCATAGCCGTCGACCGCCGACGCGGTATAGTGGGGAACATTCCTCATGGAAGAGACATCCGACGCCAATACGAGGCAGAGGGCGTCCTCAGGTTTGACCGTTACGGTTTTCGTTCTGGCGCGCCCGAATTCGTCCAAAAGTATTTTCAAAGCCTCGCCGATCGAACAGTGTTCGGGATAAGCCGGATCTTTCACCACAGCCAAACCTCCGCCGTTTCGCCGCGCCGCAGCGTCTCGGTATCGGGACGCATTCTTATGAATCCGTCGGCGTCTCTCATTGCCGAGACGTAACCCGACTTCGCGGCGAGGGGCAGCGCGCCGTTTTCGCGGATCGACATCGGAATGAATTCATCCGGCCCGGTGCGCCCCAAGGCGTCCTCGGCCAGGGGAAGCCGGGCGTATTTTCCGGCGGATTTCGCGCGCGAGCCGCTCATCGCCAAAAGCAGCGGTATCACCACAAAAATTGTTGCTACAAGGCATGAGAGCGGGTGCCCGGGCAGGCCGACTATCAGTTTTTCGTCCGCGGCGGAGCCTCCGATGAGCGTCGGCTTGCCCGGCGCCATGTTTATACCGCGAACCAGCAGCCCCGGTTCCGCGAACGATTCCATGAGACGTGACGTATGGTCTCTCGCCCCAACTGACGAGCCTCCGGATAGCAGGACAGCGTCGCACTCGGAGGACGCCTCCTCCACTCGGGATTTCAGGCCGTTCCATTCGTCCGGCACGATTCCATACGATTTTGACGGCATCCCGTATCTTTTGAGCGCCGATCGTATTATGTCTGTATTGGCGTCGCGCACGAAACAGATTGGGAGCAAAGACGTCTCGACCGGCGCTATTTCGTCTCCTGTGGATATCACGCCGATTTTAATGTCCAATGCGTCGATCTCGCAGATTCCGAACGCGGCGAGAAGCCCAACGTTAGAGTGCCCGATCAGCGCGCCTTTTTCCAAAAGGGTATCCCCGCGCGCGATCTCCTCGGCTTCAATTATTATGTTTTCCCCGCGCCCGACGGATGATCTGATTTCGACCCAACCGCCGGAAGCGGCGGTATTTTCGACCATCACAACCGAGTCGGCTCCAAGCGGCAGCATACCTCCGGTCGGGATGTAGGCCGCTTCGCCTTCGGACAGATCGAATGCCGGGCATTCTCCCATGAAAACCTCTCCCGCGATTCGCAAAAATGCCGGAGAGGATGCGTTCGCGCCGTTCGTGTCCGAGCAGCGGATAGCGTACCCGTCCCGCAGGCTTCTGGTGAACGGCGGATACGGCTCTGGCGCTTTTATGTCCTCCGACGCGCGGGCAAATAACGCGTCCGATATTTTAACCCTGCGGCTTCCCGTATTCCAGGGGAAAGCCAGCCTATGCGCGGCGAAATCCAAACAGTCGTCAATGGATTTTGCCTCTTCGACGAAACCGGACACGGCAAACACCCCAGACTCATGGCCGAGAGAGATTTTAATCAGCGCTTCCTCAGCAACGCGTTTTCTCAAAACTACGCAAAAATTATATCACTCAAATTCCCGGATTTGGTTTTTCGGCATTAAGGCTTTGAGCCGCGCGCCGCGGAGCGTAGTATAATGTACACATAAGTTCTTGGGAGTGAAACCTGTCGGTTTCAGACTGCAAATTTCAAGGGGGGAAACATGTGGAGAAGATGAAGACTCTGGCGGAGTGGACATACACTCCGGCGGAAGCGCGCCTTGGGTACACGAGGGAGACGCTTTATGTCGGTCTTGGCAACCTGGATGGGAACTACAGGTTTGAGAAACGCCCGGTGACTGACGACATGATCGATAAGTTCATCGGCGGGCGCGGGTTCGGTCTGAGGCTTTTATGGGACGCCGTAAAGCCTGGCACGAAATGGAACGATCCGGAAAACGAGATAGTAATCGCCGGGGGGCCCATCTGCGGCATAACCCAGTATCCGGGCGCCGGAAAGTGTTATTCGGTTTTCCTGTCGCCGCTCACGGAACAGACGTACAACAGCAATGCGGGAGGATACTTCGCCCCGCTTCTGAAATTCTCCGGTTTCGACGCGTTCGAGCTGCAAGGCAAGGCGGACCGCGATGTGATCGTCTTTATAGACGGAGACAACGGACGCGTCGAAATCCTGGAATCCAACATTACCGACGACAAAAACGCCTACGCCGTCACCGAACTCCTGCACGAATATTTTGCCGCCGGCGATAAGGACAAAAAGAACATCTCCGTCGTTTCGAGCGGACAAGCCGCCTCTCACAGCTTCTGGGGTTGCATGAATTTCAGCTTTTTCGACCCGAGACGGGGCGTCGCGCGGCTGAAGCAAGCCGGGCGAGGAGGCGGCGGGACGGTGCTTCGCGACAAGGGAGTATTGGCGCTGGTCGTTAAAATGAGCCGGGTGACTGGAACCTCGACAGGCCCCGCAAACCCGGAAGTTCTGAGCAAGGTTGGAGGGAAGCTGCACAAGGAAATCCGCGATTTCGACGACGTCCAGTGCCAGATGCGTACCATAGGCACGGCGCATTTGAACGAGATAATGAACGATTACGACCTCCTTCCTGTTCATAACTACAAGTTTGGGCGGCACGACGACATTGGGAAAATACACTCGACCGAATACAAAAAACGCTTTGCCCAGGGTATGCCGGACGGCTGCTGGTATGGCTGCACGCTTTCGTGCGCTAAGGCGACCCCTCCTTTTAAACTCTCTACCGGCCCTTGGAAGGGCCGCGAGGTGATAGTCGACGGCCCGGAGTACGAAACGGCCGCGGGGCTTGGTTCCAATGTCGGAATTTTCGATCCCGAATGGACGATAGAGGCCAACTTCTATGCGGACCACTACGGGATAGACACCATATCGCTCGGGACTGGCATCGCTTTCGTGTGCGAATGTTACGAACTGGGGCTGATAACTAAGGAAAACACGGGCGGGCTTGAACTGGCGTTTGGGAACAAAAGGGACCTGATGGAGCTGATCCATCGCATAGCGCGCGGTGAGGATGAATTTGCGCGCATCGTCTCGCTGGGTACTCGCAGGATGAAAAAAATATTCTCGGAGAAATATGGCGCTGACCGTAAGACAATGGAGGATATCGCTATGGAGGGCCAGGGGCTCGAAGCGTCGGAGTACCGCTGCCAGGAATCCGTCGCGCAGTGGGGCGGGTATTTCCTGACGCTCAAGGGT
>JAISQP010000182.1 GCA_031274115.1 Synergistaceae bacterium | reverse complement strand
ATAATTCACTCAAAACGAGGAGGCTTTGGGATATGTACCCCATGATGATGGATTCGACGTACCTGCTGCTCATTCCCGCGCTGCTCCTTACCGTTTTCGCCCAGATGAAGGTAAAGAGCGCGTTCGCCATGTACAGCGAGGTCAGGTCATTGAAGGGCGTGACCGCGGGGACTGTTTCGAGGAGGTTATTGGACAGCTTTGGCCTCGAGAGGGTAAAAATAGAGCGGGTTCCCGGGAGTCTCACGGATCACTACGATCCCGCGTCGAAGGTCCTGCGGCTCTCGGACTCCGTCGGCGACAGTTCGAGCATCGCAGCTATAGGCGTGGCCGCTCATGAGGTAGGTCACGCGATGCAGGACAAGAGCGGATACGCGCCGCTCAAAATACGAAATTCGATGGTTCCGGTCGCTAATATCGGCTCGATGGCGGCGTTCCCTCTTTTTATCATGGGGTTGATTCTGGGCGTTCTGCCGCTGATAAATCTCAGCATACTGCTCTTCTCGGGCGTTGTCCTCTTTCACCTCGTTACGCTTCCTGTCGAGTTCGACGCCTCGTCAAGGGCGCTCAGGCTTCTGAGCGCTTCGGGGACCTTGACGAAGGACGAGATAACAGGCGCGAAGAAGGTCCTGGACGCGGCCGCTCTGACGTACGTAGCCGCAATGGTTATGGCTCTGCTCAATCTCGCGCGTTTGCTTCTCATCGCACGGAGAAGACGTGATTGAAAAAAACACTTGTGCATTATCTAATCTCTGGTTAGACTCTATGGGTGGCGTGAAGGCGCCGCCCTATTTTTTGCTTGGGAGGCGTGATCCATGAGAGGCATAGAGGGAGCGCTTCTGGTTCTTGACGAAGTTGAAAACGGCGCGTTTGCGGCCGAGTCCCTCAGGAGGATATGGGAGGACGTCGTTCCGTCGGAGCGGAAGCTTACCGCAACGCTCGTCTACGTTACGCTGCGGAAGCTTGGGCTTTGGAAGCATATTCTGGCGAAATACTGCAAGCGTCCTCCTAACTCGCTTCACGCGAAGACGCGCTCTGTTCTCGTGACCGGAATAGCCGGGGTACTGGAGTTGGAGCGTTTCAAGCCGGGGGTTTTAGTAAACGCCCTGGTGCAGCAGGTAAAGTTCATAAAGAATGAGTCGGAGGAGTTTCGCGAGCCGGCTCTGGTAAACGCGGTGCTGCACACCGTGATGGAGAAGGCCCCTCTATATATCGAATCGCTCAAAAACGCGACGGCACTGCGGGACCAGGCGCTTGCGCTGGGGATTCCGGGCTGGGTTGCCGCGGAGTGGGGCCGGGAGTGGGGGATGAAGGACGCCAAGCGTCTTCTTCATCTGTCGGCTTCGCCCACTTTTTTGTCGCTCCGCGCGTCTCCCGGAGTCGACAGGGAACAGTGGGCCGAAAACTACGCGGAAGCGCCCTGTCGTCCGTCGGAGTTCATTTCATCCTCTATCAGGATCGAATCGAATCCATATCCGCCGGAGCTGCCGGGGTATGCGGAGGGGCTTGTCACGCCGCAGGGCGAATCTTCGATATGGGCGGTGGATTGCCTCCTCTCTTTCTGGCAGGGAGGGAGACTGCTCGATATGTGCGCCGGAAGGGGCATAAAATCAGGACAAATTCTTTCATGCTGTGACGACGCGAGAGTCGAGGCGTGGGATATCTCTCCGGGAAGGGTGAGGTCCACTGACAGAGAGCTTAAAAGGCTTGGAGTGGAAAACCGCGCGGAACTCTTTTGCGGCGACGCGCTGCGAATGAAGCCGAAGTCGCCGCCTTCGGCCATACTTCTCGACGCGCCCTGTTCGGGAAGCGGAACGTGGGGTCGGCATCCCGAGGGCAAGTGGAGAATGACCCCGGCAAAATTAAAAAAGGCGTCAGAACTTCAGGAACGGCTTTTTTCGAGGGCGGCCGACCTGCTAACTCCGGGAGGAGTGCTCATGTACTGCACATGCAGCGTATTCAGAGATGAGAACGAAAAAGCCGTAGGCGGCGTTCTTGCCGCCAGAAGGGATTTGGTCGAGCTGCCGCCGCGAGGCAAGAACACCGCCGCGGCCTTTTCGGCGCTTCAAAGAAAAGGAAGGCCCTATGGAAGCGTAATATTTCCGGAGTCGCCGTGGATAGACGGTTTTTACGCCGTCATGTTCAGGAAAAAATAAAAAGAACGAGTTAGTCTCGAAATATCGGGAGGAATATGACGTGAACAGGCTCTTCAGATGGGGAATATTGATCGCTCTGGCTGTTTTGATCGGGTCCGGCCTGGTGGCGGTAAAGCTGATATTTGTGGAGGACAAGGATGCCGAGGTCCCTTCTCTTGTGGGTTTGTCCGTGGTAGAGGCCACTAACAGGCTTCAAGGCGCGGGTCTGCTCGCGCGCATCGACCAGATTGACTCCGACCAGCCGGAGGGTATAGTTGTAGCCCAGGATATCCCTGTTGGCGCCAAGACCGCCAGGGGCAATATAGTCAATTTGAAATCGAGCAGGGGAGGAACTCTTATACGGGTTCCCGACGTAAGAGGGATGGAGTTTGCGGAGGCCGCGAAGATGCTTGACGCCTCGGGGTTGAAAATAGGCAGTACGCTGCGCGTGCCCGACCAGCTGAAACCCGCCGGGACAGTAATTGCGCAGAACCCTGCGGCGCCGGCGAGCGTTTTGAACAACAGGATGATCGAGCTTCTTGTCAGCGAGGGGAAGGCCGGGCGGGCGGAAACGGTGCAGGTGCCTGATCTCAAAGGCCAGGAGGAGAGTATGGCGCGGCAGATAGTGGAGCAGAGCGACCTGGCGGTCTCCCGCGTGATCTACCTGGAGTCCGGCCTCGTCCCTGCCGGCGCGATACTGCGAACGCAG
>JAISQP010000198.1 GCA_031274115.1 Synergistaceae bacterium | reverse complement strand
CGACGGCGAGACAAGCGAGGAGCCGCCGAAAAAAGATTTTTCAAGACCTCCGGAGGCGCCGCAGGCTGCTACGTAAACCTGGCCCGTCGCGGCGGCGGAGCGCAGTATCGGCGCCCACGCGTCCCGGCGGGACTCGGGCCAGCGGGCCGGGACGAATATCACGCCCGCTCCGGCGAGCGCGATGGAACGGGTGAACTCAGGAAACAGAATGTCATAGCCTATGGCGACGCCGCAGGAAATTCCTCCGGCGTCAAAGATAAGAGGCGACTCCCCGGCTTTGTACGCCTCGCCCGTGGAGGGAATATGCGTTTTGTCGTACCAGGCAAAGGCGGCGCCGGCGTCGTTCACTATCCACGCGCGGAGCGAGACGCCGTCCTGCGACCGCCACGGCAGCGCGCCGGCGACCGCGAACGTCCCCAGTTCGGCGCAAATCGCCTTTACCGCTTCGAGCGCCCTCGGCGAATCAGCGGGGTCGCCTCCGGCCCAAAGCTCCGGGAGGACCAGGACGTCGGCCGGTTGACTCAACCCCCGCGCCATACCGAGAGCTTTTCCGATATTGGCGTCCGCGCTCCCCGCGTCCATCTGGAGAAGCGCGACAGATAGATATCCGCCGTTATGCCGGCGCAAAGGCGATCAGCATCTCTCTCAGGATTTTGCAGGCGAGCGCGGTCGACCTGCCGGACTGGTCATAGTGAGGCGAAAGTTCGCAGACGTCGAACCCCTTAGCGTCAAGTTTTTTCATCCCGAGAACGGAGCTGAGAAGCTCATGGAAGCTCATTCCTCCGGCCTCCGGAGTCCCTGTGCCGGGGAACTCGGCGGGGTCGAGAACATCGAGATCGATCGTGACGTAAACAGGGTTCCCGCCTATCTCCGCGATCGCGTCGTCAAGCCCGGAGGCCTTGAAAAACTCCCTCCTGACCCGTTTTCCAGACCAGTCGATCTCCTCCCTGCAGCCGGAGCGTATGCCGAACTGATAAATCCTTCCGTCCCCGACAATATCCCATACCCTCCTCATGACGGTCGCGTGAGAGAGGCTTTCTCCCATGTAGTCGTCGCGCAGGTCGGCGTGAGCGTCAAAGTGAACGACCCGCAGCTCCCTGTACTTCGACGCGAGCGCCCGAACCGCGCCGAGCGTCGCCAGGTGCTCGCCGCCGATCATGAAGGGCGTTTTGCCGTCATCCAATAACGACCTCTCGAACGACTCTATCTCGCGAAGCGCCCTTTCTGCGTTTCCGAAAGGCAGTTCCAGATCGCCCGCGTCGAAAACCGAAAAGTCCTCCAGGTCGAGCCCCTGATAGGGGCTGAAGGTCTCTATACCGTCCGATTCTGTCCTGATTGCGGCTGGGGCGAATCGGGCGCCCGGACGGAAGGTCGCGGTCGAGTCGAACGGCGCGCCGAAAATTACCGCGCCGGATTTTCCGTAGGGGGCGGAGCAGGAAATGAATGACCGCGGCTTGGGTTGCATCGTCACTCTTCCAGCGCGCGTTTCACGTAGTTCGGAAGCATAAAGGCGCCTCTGTGGAGATCCGTGTTGTAGTATTTCGTATCAAGGCCAAGCGCGTTCCAGGCTTCGGCGTCGAGGTCTTCGATCGGGTCGTATTTTTTTGAGGCAAAGCCGAAGAGCCAGTGACCGGACGGGTATGTCGGGATGTGCGCCTGGTAGACCCGGCAGATCGGAAAGAACTCCATTATCCGTTGTCTCGCCCTGCGCATCGCCGTCGCGTAATACTCGTAATATGGGTTCTCATGTTGATTCACAAGTATGCCGTCGTTTGAAAGCGCCTTGAAGCAACTGCCGTAGAACTCCTTCGTAAAAAGGCCCTCGCCGGGCCCGAAGGGGTCTGTGGAGTCCACTATGATCAGGTCGTACGCGTTCTCGAACCTTCTGATAAACCTGAGCCCGTCCTCGAACAGAAGCGTGACCCTCGGATCCTCCAGACTGCTTGACGTAAAGGGCAGATGCTCGAGACAGATGTCGACCACCATCCCGTCGATTTCCACCATGTCGATAGCGTCGATCGTCTTATAACGCGCAAGCTCCCGGACCGCGCCTCCGTCGCCCCCCCCAATCACGAGCGCCCTCCGTATTTCCGGGTTCACTGCCATCGGAACGTGAACTATCATGTCGTGATAGATGAATTCGTCCTTTTCCGTCACCATCATGAGGCCGTCGAGCGTTAGAAATCTTCCGAACTCCTCGGAGTCGAAGACGTCTATCCGCTGAAAAGGACTCGTCCGGGTCAAAATCTGCTCCTTCACCTTTATCGAAAAGCGCACTGTCGGCGCGTGTTCTTCGGTGTACCATAGCTCCATCCGCTGTTCACCTCCGCGTAATTTTATTGTCAGGCCACCACGTTTATATACTCCAGCGTCATATCCTGCGGACCCATCACCAGACTCCCCTTTCCAATCGCGTACAGGATATAGCCCAGAGCCTCCCCGCTGATGAGCTCCCCGGGCGCGAGTATCGGGATCCCAGGCGGATAGCACATCACGAACTCCGAGGATATCTCCCCCTCGCTTCCGGAGAGAGGGACGAGTCTGCGCTCCGCGTAAAACGCCTCCTTAGGCGACAGCTTCACGACGGGAGGAATATACTCGTGGTCCCAGAGCCCGAGACCATCCCTGCTGTAAAGACGCTTTATCTCGGAAAGAGACGAGACCAGGCGCTCGATCGCGTAGTCGTTGTCGCCGACTGAGACAATCGCGAGCAAATTTCCCATGTCCCCGAATTCTATCTGTATGCCGTAGTCGTCGCGCAGCCTGTCGTAGACCTCGACGCCGGCAAGCCCTATTCCAAGCGTGTGCACGGAGAGCTTGGTCGCGTCGAAGTCGAAGATATCCCCGCCGTTCACGAGCTCCCGGGAAAAGGCGTAATATCCCCCGATGCCGTTTATCTCCCCTCTGGCGTATTCAGCCAGCCGGGAGACCTTGCGGAACGTCTCTCTCCCGTTTGTCGCCAGGGCCTTGCGGGCGATATCGAGCGAGCTCATGAGCAGGTAGGACGCGCTGGTCGTCTGGGTGAGGTTTATCACTGTGCGCACATAGCCCGGATCGACGCGGCCGCTCTTCATCACCAGAAGAGAGCTCTGCGTCAGCGACCCTCCGGTTTTGTGCATGCTGATGGAGGACATGTCGGCGCCGGCCGACATCGCGGCGGACGGCATGTCGTCTCCGAAGTAGAAGTGAGTCCCGTGAGCCTCGTCGACCAGCGCGGCCATGCCGGCGCCGTGAGCGCTCTTCACTATGCGCCTCAGATCGGGGCAGATTCCATAGTACGTCGGATTGTTTATGAAGACCGCTTTCGCGCCGGGGTTCGCGGCGATGGCGGCCTCCGCGTCGCGGGCGTCCATTCCGAGCGATATGCCGAGTTTCGGATGAGTTCCTGGGTCGACATAAGCCGGCCTGATGCCGCTCACAATGAGCGCGTTTATCGCGGACCTGTGGACGTTGCGCGGGAGTATTACCGTGTCCCCTGACTTGCAGACGCTCATTATCATCGCCTGTACCGCCGACGTAGTTCCGCCCACCATGAAGAACGCCGCGTCGGCGCCGAAGGCCTTCGCGGCCAGAAACTCCGCGTCCCTTATGACCGACGTAGGGTGCGACAGGTTATCCAGAGGCTTCATGGAGTTTACGTCGACGGAGAGACAGGCCTTGCCCAGGAACTCCGTCAGCTCCGGCGTCCCTCTCCCCTGTTTGTGACCGGGCACGTCAAACGGCACAACCCGCCGCGCCCGGTACTCCGTCAACGCGTCGTAAAGCGGAGCGTCGCCATCTGAAAGTCTTTTTTCGCGGGCATCCGGCATCGAACGGCCCGTCAGTACATATTCATGCCGTAGTATATCTCGAGCATCTCTTTCGTTATCTGGTCTTTTATCGAAAGGCGGGTCTCCGGGGAGAGCTCCCTTGGGTCGACATTGAACAGGTAATCCGAGAGAACGATCTCTTTCAGTATCATCTTCGTGTGGAATATATTCGACTGATACACGTTGATGTCGATCGCGTCGTATCTAGTCAGCGTGCTGTCCGAAATGAAGTTCTGTATGGAGTTGATCTCGTGGTCCTTGTAATACTTTTTCCCGCCGATATCGCGCGTAAAACCGCGGACGCGGTAATCCATCGTTATGATGTCCGAGTCGAACGAGCCTATGAGGAAATCCAGCGCCTTGAGCGGCGTAACCTTGCCGCATGTCGAGACGTCGATGTCTACTCTGAATGAACTGATCTCTTCGTTTGGGTGAAATTCCGGATAGGTGTGAACCGTCACGTGACTTTTGTCCAGGTGTGCTACGACGAGGCTCTCGCGCTCCATCATGATCTCCCTCGCGAGAAGCCCCTGATTACAGGATATGTCCATTCTCTCAGGAGGCACTGACTCCTCCGAGATCATCACAGTGACGCTCGCTCCCTGGGGATCGTAGTCCTGTTTCGATATATTGAGAACGCAGGCCCCGATTATCTCAGTAACGCCGCAGAGAATACCGGTCAGCCGTTCGGAATTGTACTGTTCATCGATGTATGCGATGTAATCTTTTTTTTCTCGATCCGTCTTTGCGTAACAGATGTCGTAAATGTTAAAGCTCAAAGTTTTTGTTAGGTTGTTAAACCCATAGAGCTGGATTTTTTCTTTCAACCCTATCATCACGCCCCTTTCGGACAACGCTGTAACCTCGCGTACAACTATACAGAACGCTCGGGTGATTGTCAAAAAAATTTTTGACCGCCCCCGGAGGTAAACTGCGGGTCATTTTTTATAGAACTCAGCGATCGCGGAGACGACCGCCTCCTGCTCGTCCGGCGACAGCTCGGGGAACATCGGCAGCGCCAGGACCTCGTCGCAGAGCGACTCGGAAACGGGCAGGTCGCCTCTCCTGTATCCCAAAAACGAGAAACATGGCTGCAGGTGCAACGGCAGAGGGTAGTATACGCGCGTCGCTATCTCCCTTTCGGCCAGGAACTCGTGCAAATCGTCGCGCCTTCTCGCCTTTATCACGTACTGATGATAGGTGTGCCGGTTGCCCGGGGTCTCCTCGGGCGGGGTTATCTCCCCGAGCAGCGAGTGTTCCGCGAAGAGAAGGGCATACCGCCGGGCGGCGTCACGGCGCTCCTCTGTCCATGTCTCGATGTGACGGAGGCGGACTCTCAGTATCGCCGCCTGAATCGCGTCTAGCCTGCTGTTGAGGCCGACTTCCTCGTGAAGGTACGTCGCCGCGGCGCCGTGAACGCGGATGCGGAAGAGCTTCTCGGCGTGGGCGTCGTCAAAGCACGTCACCATCCCGGCGTCTCCGTATGCGCCGAGGTTCTTCGTCGGAAAGAACGAGAAGCACCCCAACCCTCCCCATCCTCCGGCCCGCGTTATCCTTCCGTCGACGGTCCTGTGCGCGCCGAACGCCTGAGCGCAATCCTCGACGAGGGTTATATTTTTCTCCTTCAAAAGGTCTTCGATTTCTTCCAGTCCGGCGAGCTGTCCGAAGAGATGAACCGGTATGAACGCCTTCGTCCTCGGAGTTATGGCGGCCTTGACCTGTTCGATCGAGATGTTGTACGAGCCGCCCTCGACGTCCGCGAAGACGGGCTTCGCTCCGAGGCGCGTCACGCAGCTCGCCGTGGCGAAAAAGCTGAAGGGAGTCGTTATCACCTCGTCCCCAGGCCCAACCCCGGCAGCCATCAGCGCCAGAAGCAGCGCATCCGAGCCCGACGCCGCGCCGATCGCGCGAGGAACCTCCAGATACGCCCGCGCCTCTTTCTCGAACGCCGCTACCTCCGGGCCCAGGATGAAATGCTGCGACGCGAGCACTCTATCGAGCGCCTCTTTTATCTCTTTCTCCACGCGCGCGTAGTTGCGCTTGAGATCGAATGACGGAATTATCATCGTAAAAAAACTCCTCTCATTGAGATATATCCAGGATCGACGATGTTTCGCAAAGATGTTTTCGCTATTTATAAAAAGTTCCTGATCAGCGATTTCACGCGCTCTCTTAGTTCCTCAGCGGGGTGGCGCGTCATTCTCGCGCATATCTTGGCCTCGTCCGGACAGAGAAGGCATTTTCGGGGCGCGCGCCCTGATGACGCTCTCGATATCGGGCCGCCGCGCGTCAAGATATCGATATCGAGCGCCCTCCCCCACTCCTCTCTCTCCTCTATGTCCACCGACGCGTCCTTTGCCTTAGCCGCCGACGATGGATC
>JAISQP010000142.1 GCA_031274115.1 Synergistaceae bacterium | reverse complement strand
GTGAAACAGGTAAGAACTTAATAGACGCCGGATTGATCGAAAAATCGTTTGAGTTGATGGAACCCTTTATCACATTGGAATCGAACGAAATTGATAAAAACCTACGTCGGGGAAAGACTTGGCTATATCCCATCGAAGCGATTCGGGAATTGCTGGTCAACGCCCTGGTTCACAGGGATTGGACACGTTTTATCGATGTGGAAATTGTCGGATATCTTGACCGCTTGGAAATTACCAGCCCCGGCGCTCTGCCAAATTCCATGACCATTGAAAAAATGTTGGCCGGACAGCGTTCAGCGAGAAATCATATCATTGTCGAAGTGCTTCGAGACTACGGTTATGTGGACGCCAGAGGTATGGGCGTGCGGGTGAAGGTTGTTCCGGCGCTTGAGGCAAACGACGCCAAATATGTTTATGAGGCGACAGAGGATTACGTGAAAATAAGTGTCGGGAAAGCGTCGGGTAACAGCTCTCTGCCGGGGCAAAAATCCGGTATCACCGAAAATCAGACAGTCCAAAGGCGTCGGGAAAGCGTCGGGAATAATACTTGACGCCTGTCGGGAAAGGAGTTCTATAACCATCCCGGAGCTGGCCGCCCTGGCCGCTGTAACAGAGCGCTCCGTTCAGAGAAATATCCGCAAACTTCAGAAAAGCGGTTTACTCCGGCGTGTTGGAGGGAGAAAAGAAGGCCGGTGGGAGGTGCTTGCATGAGGGTTGTGTTCGCGGATCGCCAGGTCGAGCAGCGACGAAAAGGTCTCCTCGAAACGTTCGTCGTCCTCTCTGGTCCGTTTTGGCGGGCCCTTCGCGCGGCCGCCGGCGCGGCGGATTTTCTGCCCCAAGTGGCGCTCGAAGAGCAGCCGGTCGATATTGTCGTTCGTGTAAACGAGGCCGTTCTGACTGATAACCGCCGCGCCCTTTCCAAGCGCCATGGCCGCGAGTCCGAAGTCCTGAGTCACGACAATATCTTCTTTAGTCAGGAGCCTCATAAGCGCGAAATCCACGTTGTCGGCGCGGCAGCTTACGGTGATTACTCTGCTGTACCCGTCGTCGAGTTCGTGCGAGTCGTCGATCAGCATGACGACCGGGATATCTCTCCGCCGGGCCAGCCGGACTATAATTTGCTTTACAGGACAGGCGTCCGCGTCCACAAGTATTTGCAAGAAGAGTTCAATCCCCGCTCAATATGACGGATAAATATAGCCTTCCACCTCGGCGGCGGGCGTGACGCCGGTTACCCTCGCCTGCGGTTCGCGATATCCGTTTTCCTCCGTGATGTGGATTACGCCCTCGACCGTCACCCACGAATCGGCTTGCAGTTCATCCACTTTGTCGTATTTGCAGATCATCCCGAACGGAAGCAGGTCAGCCACGCAGCAGGACATGACGAGCCTGACCGGCGCGAACTCGTCCGGGAGCAGCATCTCCGGGTCTTTAAAGACGAAGCCGGTCATCCGTATCGTATAACCCTCGTATCGGTCCGGATTCAAAAATATCTCCTCCAGCCATGTATAAAAATCGTCGTTCTCCACCGTTATTTTCTTCGCGGACTCGTCCATGCCGGAGAGATCGGCGTTGCCGGCGCGCGACGGATTTTCGTACATCTGGTCCGGGGTAAACTCCGGAGCGTCTGCCGCGTAATCCCCGTCGTCCTCGAATAAAAAATCGGCCTCGGGATCGATTTCGTCCGCGCCGTAGAGGGTTTCAGCGCCGCCGCTCCCCGAAGCCCGGCCGGAGTAAGCGCTTCCGAACGTGTTTCCCCTCGCGAAGTTGTACGACAGGTCGGATGTGCTGAGGGGATTGTGCGGCAGCAAGAGCAGCAGAATCGGAACGGCGAGGACGAAGCAGTGAGCCGAACGCGTTCGGTTCTGCGGAACGAACAGCCTGGAGAGCCCGGCGCACGCCCAGATAATCATGACGGCGGCGGAGAATAGGAGGTAGAGCTTCATCCTCGGCGTGACGTAGGCGAGATACCGGCCGCTCTCCACCAGATAGAGCGTCAGCGCGGCAAAGGACAAGCAGCAGGACGCCTCCAGAAACCTCTGTGAATTGAACGCTCTTGACTGAATAATCATACGCGTCGCCACCTCCAACCGTAAAATATGACGCTCAATAGATAAGACTTCCCAGAAAAACCACAGCGAAACAGACGATGAACGACACTGCCAGAAGCCTGGCTATAAAGCCCTTCGAAAAACCGTACGAAAGCATCATGAGGTTCTTTATATCCATCATCGGGCCGAATACCAGAAAGCCCATGACGGCGCCGAGGGGAAACTGATTCGCGAAGCTGCGCGCCACAATGGCGTCCGAGGACGAGCAGAGGGACAGCATAAACCCCAGCAGCATCGTTATTATCATCGAAATCGCCAGGCCGGCGCCGCCTCTCGCGGTCGCGAAAACAGTCGCGCCGGTCGCCTGAAAGATGGACGATATGAAGATGCCGGTCATAAGATATTTCCCCGCGTTAAAAAACTCGGACTGAGCGTGCCTCAAAAAAAGCGCGGTCTTTCCCCTGAGCGTCGTGACCGATTCCGCGTCCTCGAAACAGCCGCATCCGCACATGACAGACCCCATGGCGCCCCCGGACGAGACGGGGCCCTTCGGGGGCATCACGGCGAAAGAGAGCCCGATTATGACCGCCGAAATCACGCCGCCCGCGATTCGTCCGAGGAGGATTCGCACGTTCCCGCTGAAAGCATAGTACGTTGACAGAATAACGACAGGGTTGATGACCGGCGCTGACATCATGAAGGCAACAGCCGCCGGGAGCGGAATCTTCTTCCTCACGAGGCTTCTGAAGATGGGGATCGACGCGCAGTCGCAGACCGGCAGGAAGAAACCGGCCGCTATCGCGGTCAGGACGCCCATTCCGGTCGTTTTGGGAAACCTTCGCTCGATCGCGTCCCTGCTGACGAATATCTCTATCGCCGACGAGAGGAGCGTTCCGATCATCAGGAACGGAATGGCCTGAAGCGCGATGCCCAAAAAGACGTTCACGATTTTGTTCACCGGAATCTCCGCCATCTCCAGGATGGGTTTGAAGAAGAGGTAAAGCCAGATGAGGAAAATCGCGGAGAGGAGAAACGCCAGCAGGGAGGACCTCTTTTTTTCGAAGAGGCCTTTGTATATCTCGTCGTAAGCAAGTATGTCGCAGACGCGAACGCCGGGGTTGACGGCCTCGATCAGGTTCTTGACTTTCCTCATGCCGGATTCCCTCGCCTGCCGGATGTTTCTCACGACCGCGAGGTCGCTGCTCGCGATCTGCTCGAGCAGCGCGCCGCCGCTTTTCCCCATCAACGCTTCGAGTTGGGCGGCGTCGGCGACATGCACGACACTGCCGATTTTGCAAAATTTTCCCAACTCGGGGCGCAGGAGCATTTCGTGAAGCCTGGAGAAGGGCTCCACTCCGTTCCACTCTATCCATACCTCGTCGAAATTATTTCCTTCGAGATATGAACCGAGTTTTTGGACGATCTCCTCGGGCTCGGACTCCAGCGTTTTTTTGGGGAACACGACGTTTTCACAGTTGCCGTTCTCGCTGTGAAAGTCCGTTTCTCCCGACTCGAACTGGACGACGAGGACCGATGAATCAAGCCAGTCGCGCCTGTTGAGCAGATTGTTCAAAAAGGTAGTCTTGCCGGAGTCCAAAAAACCGGTGACGACGTAAACCGGTATCCTCATGCCGCGGGCTATTTCCCGTCGCGGAACAAGCCAGCCAGCTCCGCCCTGTTCAGATCCCGGCCTATGAAACATACTATATCGCCGGCCGTCGGGGCGTCCTCGATTTTTATATCCCCCGGGACGTACTGCAGGTTCAAATATCCGCTCTCCCCCCGAACGATGCCCTTCGCCCGGAGCACCCCGCTAGAGAGCCCCTCCATCTTAGCGGCGAGGTTTTTTAAATCCTCCGCGCTGAACGCGCGCCCGGGGCGCAGGGTGACCGTATCGAAAAAATCATCCGCCGAATGATCGTGCCCGTCACAGCAAAGCGGATCGCCATGGCCGTGTTCGTCAGAGCGCGCGGAGACGGCCGGGGACAATATCTCGGAGACCCTGAGCCGGTCCCACGGTTTTTTGAAGACCGGCGCGTCTTTATTGATCTCCCCGACGATGTTCAGGGCTTCGGCGGTTTTGTCCGCGGACTCCTCGGCTCTGTTGAGCAGGATGACGTCTGCGCGCCGTATCTGATCCTCGAAGAACTCGCCGAAGTTGTCGAGGTATTTTTTGCATCTGGTCGCGTCCACGACCGTGATCTTCTTGCATACCTCCGCAAGGCCGGCGATCTTGCCGTCCGAGCACGCCTCCGCGACGTCGGACAGCTTGGCTACGCCAGAGGGCTCGATTATCACTCTGTCCGGCTTGAAGCGCTTGAGCAGGCCTTTCAGGGAGTCTATAAAATCGCCGGACAGATTACAGCAGATGCACCCTGAATTTATCTCCGCCACCTCCGCGCCGCCCGAACCGAGCAGAGCGGCGTCGACGCTTGCCTCGCCGAAATCGTTCTCCACTATCACAGTCTTGTCCTTCAGGAAGGCCTCGCCGATCATCTTTTGAATCAGCGTAGTCTTTCCGGCGCCCAGGAACCCCGATACGATATATATTTTTGCCGCCATTAGTTCTCCTCCAATCGAGCGCTGTCCCCGCGCGTTACCATTTCGCGTCGCACTCTTTGCAATAGCCGTAAATCTCCACTTTGTGCCCTGTCACGTGGAAATCGCTGTCCTCGATCTCGGGGATAAACCTCTCCATCGGGCAGTTATCCATTTGAACGACTTTGTGGCAGCTCACGCAGACGGCGTAGTGCTTATGCTCGAAACGGTTCATCTCGTAAAGCGCGAAGTCGTTGTTAAGCACGGAGACTTTAACGACGACCCCCTTTTTCGTGAACAGCTCCAGTATTCTATATACGGTCGAGAGCCACACGGCCTCCCCCGCCTCTTTCGTGAGGGAGCAAATATCCGCGGCGCTCAAAGGCTTGTCGGAGCGCTCCAGTATGGCGAGCACGCTCTGCCTCTGCCTCGTTTTTTTTATATTGGAGGGCCATCCTGTTTTGTGCTCGTCCATGTAAATCACCTCACAATACGGGACTCGCGCAAGCCGCCGGGAGAGACGGCGTTCTACGCCAACATCATACTACGTTTCATCGATTTTTGTTCTTCCTGCCTCTGAGGATAGACAGGCCCTGTCTCAGAAATAAAATCAGAAAAAGACACGCGACCCCCAGCAGCACGATGGTCCCCCCGGGTTTGAGCTTCGCGTAGTAGGAGATATAGAGCCCGGCCGCGGTGAAAGCGACAGCAAAGCAGATTGAATGTACTACGGTCCGCTTGTAGCTCCCCCTGAATTGCATGGCGCAGGCGACGGGCACGACCATCAGGGAGGAGACTATCAACACTCCCACCGTTCGTGAGGCTACCGAAATAGTGACTGCCGTGAGTATCGTGAAGATCGTATTTACAGCGCGCACCGGCACGCCGGCCAGACGAGCGGCCCTCTCGTCGAAGGCGATGAAGAACAGCTCCTTGTGCAGCAGCACAAACGCAAGCGTGACCACGACGCTGACGCACACGACCAGAACCATCTCGAAATCGCTGAAAGCTATGACGCTTCCGAACAGAAAGCTGTTGAAGTTGGCGGCGTTTTTGACAAACCCAGACAGCACGCCGGCCATTCCGACGCTTGCCGAGAGTATGACGGCGAGGGATATGTCCGCGTACTGGGGTATCTTTCTGCGTATCGCCTCGATACAGAGCGCGGCCGCGATACAGGTCGCGACGGCGCCCAATATCGGGTTGATTCCGATAACGAGCCCGGCGGCCACGCCGGCCAGGGAGGAGTGGGAGAGGGCGTCTCCTATCAAGGAAAGGCGCTTCAGCACGACGACTATCCCAATACAGGGGATGATGACTGCCAGCAGAATGCCGACGATAAACGCCCTGCGCATGAACTCGTACTCAAAAATCGACATGAACGCCCGCTTTTTCCCGCAGCCGCGCGCTTTGTGCCGGGTGTTTATGCTTGTGCGACAATTCCTCGTACACCTGCGCTTTGTCCAGCTCGACGAGAGAGCCGTTTTCGAGGCAGAGTATCCTCGACGCGTACTCTATCGCCCTGCCGATATCGTGCGTTATCATCATGACCGTCAGGCTCGAATCCCTGTTCATCGCGGCAAGCAGATCGAAGAGCGACTGAACGGCGGATGAGTCGACTCCGCTCGTGGGCTCGTCGAGCAGCAGCAATTCGGGGTCGTTCACGAGAACGCTCGCCAGCATCGCCCTTTGAAGCTGCCCTCCGGAGAGGTCGCCGATCCTTCTCTTCGCGAACTCCTCCATGCCGGCCTGTTCGAGCGCTTCCGCGACTTTTTTCCTGTGCTCTTTTTTGGGAAAACGCAGAAAGCCTATCTGTAAAAACAGATTCGCCATCACGACTTCTTCTACCGTGGCCGGAAAATCGACGTTCGCCGCAAACCTGTTCTGCTGAAGGTAGCCGATCACATGCCGCTTATTGAAGCGCCCCCATTGCTCTCCGAACAGACGAACCTCTCCCGTGGGCGGGGTCAGCTCGCCCAGGAGAAGGCGAAAAAGGGTGCTCTTCCCGGCGCCGTTCGCGCCGATGAAGACCACAAAATCCCCCCTGCTAATCGAGAAGCTCACCTGTGAAAAAACCGGCGCTTCGCTGTATCTGAAGCTTAAATCGTTTACGCTGACAATTTCATTCATATTATCGATCGCGCCTATCTTTAGGAACGCTGATTTGACGAATGCGAATTATTCGCATTAATGTGGATTTTAAGCCGCGAACAGCCGCTTGTCAAGGAATCGGGTCGATCCAGAATCAGCCGACGCGCGGCAAATAGCAAACCCGGATATTTATCCCTCGCGTGAACTGCAAGGATATCCGGGTTCACTTCCCCAGCGCTTTGCAGCTTTTTCACCATCAGTCAGCTATTCCCGAAAAGCGCCCTCCGTATCAACGCGGCCGCTCCTATCGCTGACAAAAACAAGAATGAACCGGATCCCGAGTCGCATCCGCCGCTGCTCCCATCAGAGACATTGACGGGTGTTTTTTCCTCCTGCGCGAGCTTGACTACCCAGCAGTCGCCAGAACCGTTGTTTTTGCTGACGTCGCCGTCGCTTGAACGGGATGTTCCGCCGATGATATATCCACCGTCAGAGGTCTGCTGTATCGAGTTTGCCTCATCGTGTAAAGAACCGCCGAGCAGCATCGTCCATTCGACCTCTCCCGTCGGGTCGAGCTTCACAATGAGGACGTCGCTTTCACCGTCTTCGTGACCGTCGTCATGATCGTGGTCGTCGTCGTCGTGTAACTCAGAGACTCCGGCTATGATATATCCGCCGTCGCTTGTCTGCCGGATGTCCCTGGCCTCGTCGAGGCTTTCGCCGAACACGAGATCCTTTTCCCATTCAATTTCGAGGTCTGCGTCGAGTTTGACGACCCAGTAGTTGATATGCGAATGATCCCCGTGATCCAACTCCTTATAGCCGGCTACTATATAGCCGTTGTCTGATGTGGCGCGAATGGCGCTGAAATAGTCGTTTTCGCTTCCGCCGATTGTCCTCTTGTTAATTATGTTTAAGTCATCGTCGAGTTTAAGTATCCAGCAGTCGGCCCCGCCGTGGTTTTCTCCCGCCACGTCGCCGTCATTGGAGAAGGTCGTCCCTCCGACGATATATCCTCCGCCGTTCGCGTTCTGAATCGATTTGGCTTCGTCGTCTCCCGAGCCTCCAAAGGTCTTCCATATATGTCCGTGATAGTGGTCATGATGATCGTACAGCCTTATTATCCAGAAGTCGCGTTCGCCGCTGTTATCGCCCACTTGATCGTGACTCGACGCGGAGTACCCGGCCAACGCGAAGTGCAGATAATCATTATCGTCATAGTCCCAGTGGAACAACCCGGGCGACTGCACGACGGACGAAAGGGATTCGTCAAATGAGCCGCCGCGCGGGCTTGTAAGCGTCCACACTAACTCGCCGTATTCATCGATCCTCACCATCCAGGCGTCCTCTCCGCCCTTGTTGGGACGCGGGTAATCGCTGGCGTTGGGCGGGAACACAATGTCCGACCTGGTTTTTCCAGTAACGACATAGTCTCCGGCTGTTGTCTGCACAATATCGAGCGCATAGTCTGAACTCGTTCCTCCGTATGACTTCGCCCACATCTTGAGCCCTTTGTCGTCGAGCTTTACTACCCAATAGTCCGACAGCCCTTGATTGCCTCTTACGTCGCCGTCATTCGGGCTTGCGGACGCAGCGGCAAAAACATAACCGCCGTCCGTCGTCTGCCGGATGGAGTTAATCTCGTCCTCCCCGGAACCGCCGTACGAATACTCCCACTCGATCTTCGGCGCGTTAGCGGCGGACGCCGCTCGGATATCGGCGAAAGCGAAACTGAAAGCGAAAGCGATGCAAACCGCGAACGTCAAGAAATTTTTCCAGAATTTCACCAAAAAACCTCCTCCCAGGGATAGGGATTAAAACCCCAATGATAAGCAATCCTCATGTCGTTTATTCGCTTTAAGCAACACTTTTGTCAGCTATGCTCGTTATGGCCGAGCGGCCCTCGCCTCCTCTCTCGCAAACCCGACTTTGAAGTATATGCGAATTATTCGCAACAAAAGGATTTTAATTCTAAAATTTGCCGGTGTCAAGCGACACGGGAATAGAGTGGCACTCATTGCCAAGTCCGCATGTGGCCGACCGCTTCTCGCCCCCTCTCTCGCAAACCTGACTTTGAAGTATATGCGAATTATTCGCAACAAAAGGATTTTAATTCTAAAATTTGCCGATGTCAAGCGACACGGGAATGG
>JAISQP010000048.1 GCA_031274115.1 Synergistaceae bacterium | reverse complement strand
GGATGACAGCGCTCGCGGTCTCTCAGCATGTCGAACATGGCGCTGATGAACTGATCCCGCCACTCCGACCGAAGTAACGTCTCCCAGTAAAAACAGTCCCTCCGCCGTTCGTCCGAATGAGGCTTCCACGGTTTGCCTCCTCCCGCGAAGTGCAGGATAGTATTTTCAATATCGGGAAGGTTTTTGATGCTGTTGAAACGTTCGTCGATTAATAGCGTATCTCCGCAAAAGAGTGAATTCAAGAAATCCTGATCCGCGTAGTAGTTGCAGAGGCGATAGCATTTGAAAAAAATAACCGCGCTCTCCACGAGATTTATTTTTCTTTGACGAATACGGTCGAGGTTCATCAAAAGCACGCCGGCGTTAAAATATTTGCGATCGTCGTACTCCATCGCCCAGGCGCGAATTTTATAATGCGTCTTTCCTCTCTGATCGATGACGACCTGATCGGGCGCCGCGGCGAGGGAGAACCCTTCGACGTCGATGTTCCAAAGCTCCGCGATGTCCAGGTTGACGGCTATGTCGCAATCCAGATAGATAACTTTCGCCGCGTCGATCACGTCGGGCATCAGGAGGCGAAACAGGGTGCCGCGGGTCAAATTACCGGCGATATCGTCGACAGAGAAGGGCATCGACGATATCGCCGGGGAGACGTCGATAAAACGGACCGCCTGTCCGAAGACGTCCGCCGTCTTCAGGAAACGCGCCTTATTGTCCTCCGTGAGGGTCTCGTCGTGCAATATCGTGACGCAAACCCGACTTGACGCGCGCGAAAAAAGCGACGTGACGACGACGCCCGCGTGTCTGCAGTACTTCCCGTCGGGGTCGAACACCGAGAGAACAACCTGAATCGCGTCCTTCCAATCCGTCATGAGCGATTGCCCCCTATTCTAATGTTGAGTCAACACGCCCGCGCGTTGACTCGCAAAACATCCAACACAGCGCGTTTTGATCTCAAGAATTACAGATATTTTTCCAGGATCTCCCGCGTTCTCGCGGCGGCGCCGGAATTAGCGGCGAAATAATCCTCCGGGCTCTCGACGCGGCGCGTCAGCTCACCGGCGGCGGCCTTTCGCCACAGCGTTTCGATCTCTCCCGCCGTGTCGACGCGAAAGGCATCTTTTGACGCGTCGAGCTTTGAACAGGGGTCGGCGAAATCCTCCATGTGAGGACCGTGCAGAACCGGAACGCGCCAAACCGCCGGCTCCAGGATGTTCTGTCCGCCCTTCGGAACGAGGCTTCCTCCTATGAAAGCCGCCGTCGCCAGGCCATAAAGCCCGAATAAAACCCCTATCACGTCCACTACCACGACTTGAGCGCCGCTTTCGTCATTCAGCTCCGAGTAGAGGGACGCGGCAAAGCGCCTGCGGGCGAGCGAGAGAACGGCCTCGGCCCTCCTTGGGTGTCTGGGGGCTATAACGAGCTTAACCCCGACAGGCAAGCCGCCAGAGGCGATTTTGGAGAACGCGTCGAGGACGGTCTCCTCCTCCCCCTCGTGAGTGCTCCCCGCAACGAAGCAAACGGTTTTACCTCCGCCCGCGAAAATTTTTTTGCGCAGCCCGCCGAGCTCTGACTCGACCGCCTTCTTCCTCCCGACGATGGCGTCTATCTTAGTATCGCCTGTTACCACGACCTTCCCTGGAGTCAGCCCCATGGAGAAGAGGCGTCTCGCGTCTTCCTCGCCGCGCGCGAGTATCGCGTCGAACATGCCGTACGCCTCTCCCAGCAGTCGCCGCAGCGCGCCGGCTCGGGCAAAAGTACGGTCCGAAATCCGCGCGTTCAGCAGCAGCGCCGGGACGCTGTTTTTTTTCATCTCCGCCAGCAGATTGGGCCAGACCTCCGTTTCCACGGAGGCGTACAGGGTTGGCCGGATCGCCCCGCGCGCTCTTCTCACGATCGACGGGATATCCCACGGTGCGTAAACGCGGGCCGCCAGCGAAGCGCCCATGAGATCTCCGGCGTTTTGCGCCCCGGTCTCAGTCACGGTAGAGAGGACTACAGCGCCGTCCCAACCGGCGCCGACGACTTCGGCCACTACCGGGGCCGCGGCCTGAACCTCCCCGACCGACACGGCGTGCAGCCAGAACGTCTTCCTTCCGGATATCCTTTCGAGCATGGATTGATCGTAGACGCCGCAGCGCTCGGCGAAACCGGTTGGGTGACTCTTGCGCAGGCGTCCCCTGATGAACGGGAACGCGATTTGCGCCGCCGCCGAATAGACCGAGAGGGCCGCGCTCATCTATGAGAGCCCGGCCTTCAGGATCTCGTGCAGGTGTATCACGCCTACCGGCCTTTCTCCGTCGACCGCGATAAGAACGGATATCTCCAGCTTCTCCATTATCCTCATCGCCTCCGAGGCAAGCCTGTCAGGCTCGATGGTGCGAGGCGTCACGGTCATGCCCTCCTCGACCGGGATGTTCATCACGTCCGCGCCACGGCGCTCCATCAGCCTTCTCAGGTCTCCGTCCGTGAATATTCCGCGCAGCAGCCCGTCGTCGCCGACTATTACCGTAGCGCCGTAGCCCTTGCTCGTTATCTCGAAGAGGGCGTCCCTCACGGTGGCGCCGAGGTTCGTCAGCGGCAGGTTTGCCCCGCTTCCCATCAGATCGCTTACGCGCAGGAGCAGGCTTTTACCGAGCGCGCCGCCTGGGTGGAAGAGCGCGAAATCGTCAGGGCCAAGCCGCCTGAGCTTCGTGAAGACTCCCGCCAGCGCGTCTCCGACGGCCATCTGTACGGCGGCGCTGCTCGTCGGGGCGAGTCCCAGCGGGTCGGCCTCCCGCTCCACCCCGACGTCCAGAAATATGTCGGAGTTTTGCGCCAGCGTTGAATCAGCTCTGCCTGTCATGCCGATGACCGAGGCGCCTATACGCCGGAAATAGGGCAGGAGGGAGAGGAGTTCCGCGGTCTCCCCGCTGTTGCTTATGAAGAGCCCGACGTCGTTTGGGCGCACCATGCCGAGGTCGCCGTGCGAACCCTCCGCCGCGTGAAGAAAAAACGCGGGTATTCCGAGAGACGCGAACGTCGCGGCGGTCTTCCTCCCGACGAGGCCCG
This sequence comes from Synergistaceae bacterium, assembly GCA_031274115.1. The sequence continues at coordinate 1,909 of JAISQP010000048.1, read as the reverse complement.
ACTTGCCGAGCCCCGAGACGACCACGCGCCCTCCGCAGGAGGCGATCATCCGCGCGGCGTCGACAAGCTCCAGTCCCAGGCGCCCCGCCGCGCGTTCGACGGCCCCGGCCTCCTCGGTCATAACACGCCTCGCGACGGAGAGAAGTTCCGCGTCGGAGCACTCCTCCTCCTCCCTCTCGAATGGGAGCTTCGTCTCATAATTCATCGGCATCCGCCTCCGAGCTTACCAATCGAGTCCGGCAAAGCCCAGCTCGTTTCGGGACAGGGCGTCGGTTCTACGTATCTGGTCTAGCAGCGGGCCCGCCTTGTCGAGCGGAACCATGTTGGGACCGTCGCTCTTCGCGGTCGCGGGGTCGGGGTGGACCTCCATAAAGAGGGCGTCTATTCCGATGGCGAGCGCGGCCCGAGCGAGCGGCAGAACGAAGCGCCCGTCGCCCCCGCTCGACGTTCCCATGCCGCCCGGGCGCTGTACGCTGTGGGTGGCGTCGAACATCACCGGGCAGCCGAAGCCGCGCATCACGACGAGCGAGCGGAAATCGACCACCAGTTGACGGTAGCCGAACGAGGTCCCTCTCTCGCAGAGAATCACGTCCCTCGCTCCGGCCTCTCGGCACTTCACGACGACGCTTTCCATGTCCTCCGGCGCTAGAAACTGAGCCTTCTTGACGTTGACCGGTTTCCCCGTCGCTGACGCCGCCGTCAGCAGGTCTGTCTGGCGGCACAGAAAAGCCGGTATCTGGAGCATGTCCACGACTTCGGCGGCGACAGCCGCCTGCGAAGGCTCGTGAATGTCGGTTACGACAGGCGTTCCAATTTCGCGGCGAATCCTTCCAAGCCATTCGAGGCCTCTTTCGAGCCCAGGTCCTCTTTCGCTGTGTATCGACGTGCGGTTGGCCTTGTCGAACGACGCTTTGAAAATATACCCCAAGCCGCGCGATTCGCACTCCTCTTTGAGACGTTCCGCTACCCTCATGCCGAGGTCGAGGGATTCCAGCATACAGGGACCCGCGACTATAGTGAGCCTCCGGCCGCCTATTTCGAGGGAAGGACGCGCCTCGTTTTTTTCAGGCGGCGCGCCAATTTTACCCTCAATTTCTCTGATATTGTCCAACTTTCCTCCACCTCCCCGGATGGTTCGGCTATTTTTTCCCCGTCCTCACGCGCTTCGGGATCGTTCAGCTTCTCCGGCGCGTGCGCCGCGAGAAGGGTCTCGTAGAGTTTCAGCCTCAAGTCCCAGCCAAGCTCCTTCGACGCGTATTCAACGACGGCATCGAGCGCTCCGGGGCCGCCCATCAGGCGTATGCCCGCCTGCGTCATCTCGTTTCGACGCACGGGGTCCGAGAGCAGCGCCGCCGAAGCTTCGGCGAGAGCCTCCGGCGTCGGGTCGACTAGTATCTCCGCGTCCTGCAGGAGCTTTTTCTGAATGAGCTTACCTCGCTCCAGGATCGATACGACAGGAACTCCCAGCCCAGCCGAGACCTGGTTCGCGGTGCCGCCAAGCCCTATCAGAAGATCGGCGCCGTAAGCCGCCCGCGCCAGCGGACCGTCGAAAAGCCTGATCCTGACGCCCGAAACGACGGCGACGTCTCCGCCGTGTTCGCAGGAAACCGAGGAGAGCAGGCGATTCCTGTCTATTGTAGGCGCCAGGACCATTATGTAGCTGCATGATATCTTCCTGTCGAGCAGTTCCGTCGCTTCCAGCAGAAGCGATATGTCATCATAGGCGCGAGGCCTGCTTCCCGGCAGCAGCATCACCCGGGGACGGCTCATCTCCTCCCATGGGTCGACGGCCGAGTCTTGCTAGACAGCGAGATCCATTATCGGGTTGCCGTCGAAAACAGCGTTTACGCCGCTGCGCAGAAGATCTTCCGCCGTTGCCGCGTCCCTCGTCCAGACCTTGCGGGCTCTT
>JAISQP010000044.1 GCA_031274115.1 Synergistaceae bacterium | reverse complement strand
TACGCGAATCTGACGCGCTGAAAGCACTTCCATGTGCTTAAATCGCTCGACCGACTTCCTGTCGGTCGCAGATTCGCTCCGTTCGTTCGCCGAAACATCGGCACTTGAGTCAAGCTGATCGCCATATTCACTTTTTTTTTGATTTTCGCCCCGCAGGGCGAAAAAAAACAAAATAGGGTCCAGGGAGCTGGCTCCCTGGCGGGTGTGGGCGGCGCCCACGGTCTTTGCTTTTGATTGCTATCTGACGGAGGTCTCCTTTGGGAGGTGTTCGCGGAGTTTGTTCAGCACCTCGTCGAAGTCCAGAGGTTTGCCGATGTGTCCGTTCATGCCGCTTGCCGCGCACTTTTCGACATCCTCTCTGAAGACGTTGGCGGTCATGGCGATTATCGGTATCCGTTTCGCCTCCGGGACGTCGAGGGCGCGAATGCGCCTTGTGGCCTCGTATCCGTCCATCACTGGCATCTGGACGTCCATGAATATTATGTCATACCTGCGGGGCGCGCTGCTGAACATCCTGAGCGCCTCCTCGCCGTTCTCTGCGCACTCTATTTCGATCATTGTCGGCTCGAGGATGGCCTGAACTATCTCGCGATTGAGCGCCACGTCCTCGGCCAGCAATATGCGAAATCCATCGAACCTGGCCGGACCCGCGTCCGCATCCCCGGGGCTGGCGGGGGCGGCCTCTCCTCGGCCCGCCACTTCCGCGTCCATCGTGAAGCAGAACCTGGACCCGCGGCCGAGCTCGGACTCCACCCACAGCCGGCCGTTCATCATCTCGACGATGCGGCGCGATATTGCGAGCCCGAGCCCCGTGCCGCCGAACCTGCGGGATATCGAGTCGTCGGCCTGGGCGAACGACTCGAAAAGGCGCTTCTGCTGCTCGGGGCTGATTCCGATTCCCGTGTCGGTCACCACTATCCGCAGAGTGCAGGAGTCACCCTCCAGCCTCACGAGGCTCGCGTCCAGTGTGATGGCGCCGTGGTCGGGCGTGAACTTGACGGCGTTGGAGAGCATGTTGGATATGACCTGAGATATCCGAATGTCGTCCCCTATCAGGGCATCCGGTATCCCCTCCCCGATCTGTACGGTCAAATTCTGGTGTTTTTCAAATACGCGGAAGTTTATCACGTTCACGGTCTTCTGAATCATCTTTTCAAAGTCGAACCTGACGGGGGAGATTTCAAATTTTCCGGCCTCTATCTTCGACATGTCCAGTATGTCGTTGATCACCCCGAGGAGGTACTTAGACGCCTCCTGTATCCTGCCGAGGCAGTAGTCCTTCCGCTTGATGTCCCCCGCTGCGCTCGCTATCGCGGCCATCCCTATTATGGCGTTCATGGGGGTGCGCATCTCGTGGCTCATATTCGCGAGGAAGCTGCTCTTGGCCTCGCTCGCCGCCCCCGACTGCCGCGCCTCCTTGCTGTAGAGCGAGAAACCGAGATATCCGCTCGCGATCACCACGACCATCGCCGCAACGAGGGCCGCCGCGAGCGAGTTGAGCTGATTTCTGATCAGTATGACCTGCTCGTCCGTGATGTCCACGCCGGCAATCGCCACGACCTCCCCCGACTCGTCCGTCACTGGGGCAAATGCCGACAGGATGCCGTCATAGCCGACGGAGTAAATGCCGACGGAGGACATGGACGCCTCCCCGGCGAAGGCGGCCTCGGGGCTGGGCTCCATATCTATCGGAGGAGTCGATAAGTTCACCGTCTCCTCCGTGATGTCGTTGTCGATTATGAACTGAGCCTTGCCGCCCTCCGATTTTCGCATGTAATAAACGAAGAGGACGTCGTTCCGCTCCGCGAACGAGATCAGTCGCTCCTTCATCTCCTCGAAGAGCGGTTTTTCCATGTCCTCCGGAACATTGAGCTGCGCCAGCTCGTCCGGGGCGACTATGCGAGAGGCGTAACGGCTGGTCGTAAGCAGCCTGGTCTCGATGTTGGATTTAAGAAAATCGACGATCCGCGTCATGGATAAGCTGGTGTAAATGGCTATCCCCAACACGGCAAACGCCGATGCCGAGAACAGCATGATGACGAGATTGCTCCGCAGAGTCCTCCTCGCTACGGGCTTATCGGTTTGTCTCATAATTTGCAAGCTGGCCTGTCATGATGGGATGAGCTGGACGAAACTCCGTTCGGGAACGCCGTTACAGCGGACGCGCCGGGTAAACTCTCATCGCGGCGCCGGCAGCCCGCATAAGGACCCTGGAAAGCGCGTCGGATTTGCCCTTCAGCCGCGGATGGCCGGCGTCCATAATCCTGTACATAACTTTTACCCTCCCCGAGCGGCGATCTGCCCATGTCTCCATTGATAACGCAGTATAACACTTAATATGTGCGATGTCTTAAAATGAACAATTTTCAGCCGCGAGTTTTCCAGTAACCCAAATCTCCAAAGCAAAGGAATAAAAAAACCCGCTGTCCTGTTGCGCGAACAGGAGGTAGCTATGAAACGGTATAGGCGAAACGCGGGCAAGGGAAGCCGTTCGTGCCGGAACGATCGAATTTTCTTGAAGGTTTTGACTCTGTGACGAAATACATGCTGTCACGCGCGCCTCATATCAAAGATATTTCGACGGTGACGCTGGATCAGGACGCCGCATTCATCGAGACCGGAGTATCCGGCGTGCTCTTCAACTGCAAATCAGAGAGAGCTTTCGGGGCTTTTATAGCAATTAAACATTAGAAGCCTAAAGGGTAAAGATTGAAAACCTTTGCTGTCACCGCAACCGCCATCGGCAAAATTCCACGCGGTTTATTCAATCGGCTATAACACATACCGTCCCGAATACGACATGATGATAAGAGGCGAATATCGCGACGGCAATGTGAATCCCGGCTTTCGCCAGATGGAGAAACTGGTTGAATCGCTCGGTCTTCTCCCGTAAGGAGTGCGGCATAAGGAACCCGAACATTTTTCATATCGAATACGTCCCGATAGTCTCGTTAAATATATTCAGAACCATCTTTCGGATGTTTACAAATTCCTGGCTGCTGCGATCTCGGCTCCTTTCCAGGCCAACACTGACTATCTCGCTGATCTCAGCGGGCCTCGGCGACATCACTACGATACGGTCACTGAGAAATATCGCCTCTTCTATGTCATGGGTAACGATAGCCATTGTATTCTTTTCGGAGAGATATATCCGCTCGATCTCGGTCTGCATCTGTACCCTGGTCATAGCGTCCAGCGCCCCGAAGGGTTCATCCAGCAGCAGTATTTTGGGCTGACATACCAGAGCCCTCGCTATTGCCACTCTCTGCGCCATTCCTCCTGACAATTGACTTGGGTATGCCCTTTCGAAATCGCTGAGCCCAACTTTATCAAGATATAGCCGTACGCGGTTTCTGACTTGTGACTTCGGGCCCTCCTGTCCCAAGCCCACGTTATCGCCGACCGTAAGCCACGGAAGCAGCCTGTGTTCCTGAAATATCATGCCCCGGTCAAGTCCCGGACGTTTGATCTCAGCTCCGCCGAGCGTTATGCTTCCGTCATATTCGGTATCCAGGCCCGCGATCATGCGCAGCAGCGTCGTCTTCCCGCATCCGCTCGGGCCGAGGAACGAGATAAACTCACCTTTGTATATCTGAAGCGAAAGGTTCTTTATCGCCACAACTTCACCGTTGTTCGT
>JAISQP010000012.1 GCA_031274115.1 Synergistaceae bacterium | reverse complement strand
CGGCAGTGGCGGCAGTGGCAGTGGCGGGTGCGACGCAGGGTTTGGCGCGGCTCTGCTCGCCTTAGCCGGGTTGTTCGTGGCCACGAGGAAGAAGAAATAAGCTAGCTGCGGTTTTCATCGCGGCGCGTCGAGTCCCTTCTAGCGGGGTGGCTCGATGCGCCGCGCCCGTTTTAAAAGACGCCTACTTCGGATGCCATCTCCTCGTCGCTCAGGAGGTCTTCGGGGAGGATGGTTTTTTTAAGCTCGCCGGGGAGATTGGCGGACCTGATCACCCTTTGCTTCATGCGCGAGGCGGTCCGCTCGAATATCGTGCGCGCGGTGCGCCCGTTTGCGAAATACTCCAGTTTTTTGAGCTTTTCGAACCCGGCCGTGCAGCGTTCCCGCACGCCGTCCGCGACGGCGTATCCGTTCCTGCGGCAGAATAGGGCGAATATTTCGTACGTCTCCTCGGCTGTGTAGTCGAGGAAGCGCACCTCCTCGACGCGCGAGCGCATGCCGGCGTTCGACCTGTAAAGCCCCTGCATGTCCGCTGGGTACCCAGCGAAGATTATGCAGCAGCGCTTTCTGTTCTCCGGGTCGTCCATGAACGCTATGATCTGCTCCACGGCTTCCTTCTTGAAGCTGCTTCCGGTGCTTTCCCCGGCATAGGAGAGGCTGTACGCCTCGTCTATGAAAAGCGCGCCGTTCGCCGATTTCTTCAGCAGGTTCCAAGTCTTTTTGTCGGTCTCGCCCACGTATTGGCCTATGAGGTCCTTTGCCGTGCATGAATGGAAGCTGTTCGTCCTGATTATGCCGAGCTGGTGCAGGCATTCGGCAAACAGCCTGGCGCTCGTCGATTTCCCCGTCCCTGGCCCGCCGACGAAGAAATAGTAGCCGGGCAATATGCCGTCCGTCCCCTCGCCGACCGACCGGGCGTAGAGCAGCTCGTCGCGCTTCCTCATTATCACGTCTTTTAGCTCGGACAAGCCGATCTGCTCGTTCAGCTCCCCCATGATGTCGTCGAAAGAGCGCGGGTTCGCCAGGTTTTCGACGAGGGCTAAGGCCGATGGTGGTATGTCGGACAGGGCGTATTCGTATTTCAGCGGGTCTTGCGGGTTCATGGCCTCCGTGCGGGCGAGGCGCGAGCGCTTCATGTCGGCTAGGAGCTTTTTCACCTCACCGGCGTTGCCGAAGCTCTCCGTGCGGACGTCGTACATGCGCATGAAGACGCTCCGCACCCTGTCTCTTGCCTCGTCCGTCACCGTGCATCCCTGGGCTTTCACGCTGCGCGAGAATATCTCAAGCAGCTGTTCAGGGTTGTAGTCGGGGAAGTTTATGACCCTGAGCCTGCGGGACAGGCCGGCGTTCAGGGCCAGAAATTCCTCCACGCGGTTGGAGTACATGCCGAATATCATTTTGAAGTCGGCAGCGTTCTCCGTCATCCTGGTCATCATTGCCCCTATCGTCTCCGACGCGTAGCCGGAGTCGATTATCTGATAGGCCTCGTCGATGTACAATACGCAATTTCTGTCTATGGCGGACTGTATCAGGCGCAGCACCTTGTCCTTGGAGTCGCCGTAATGGCTGCCTGTTATCTCGGACGCATCGGCGAACAGGGTCTCCTCGCCGCCTAGCACCTCCATCATATGGTAGAACTTGCCGATCAGCCGCCCGACTGTCGTCTTGCCGGTGCCCGGGTTGCCCGCGAAGACGTAGTGGTCAGGGTACTGCTCGACCGGCACGCCCCTGCGCGCGCACTCCCTCGCGTCCAGTATCTCCAAGCGCACGTTTTTGAATATCTCCTTTACGAAATCTAGCCCAACGTAGCCGTCGAGCTCCTCGTAGATGTCGTCTATCGACGACGCGCCCCGGCGCTCGAAATATTTTTGCGCCTCGCCGAAGTCGGAGCGGACGATGCAGCGCGACGCCGGGTCTCTGACGCTCGACTGCAGCATGGCTTCCCCGGCCAGGGCTATGACGTCGCGGGCGTTGCCGAAATCCGCCCTGTTCCTCTGGTTGTACATGTTAGTGAAGAACGTGTCCAAGTCGAGCGGGTTTTCCTCTCCCTCGCCGCTGCCCTGGAAGCGGAACCCCTTCTTTTGGCAGGCGTCGGCGAATATCTCTCGAAGGAGGTCGGGGCGGTAGTCCTCGATGGTCAGGATGTTGGCCGCGTTGAACCTGCTGCGGAGCCCCGCGTTCATGGCGAGCAGCCTGTCCATCGGTTCCGGGTATCCGGCCATTATCATGCAGAACCTGTACCTGTCCGGGTTGGTCATTATAGGCACAAGCGTGTCTATCGCCTCTTTTGGGTAGTTGTGCTCGGACCCTTCGTCTAAAAGGGAGTAAGCGTCGTCTATGAACAGAACCCCCTCCTGGGCGCTCATCACGCACTCGGACGTCTTTATCGCGGTGCCCCCGACGTACGCGTCCACGAGGTCGTCCCTCTTCGCCTCCACAGTGATGCCCTTCTTCAATATCCCGGCGTCGTAAAAAATCCTGCCTATGAGCCTCGCCACGGTTGTCTTGCCCACGCCGGGGTTGCCGTGCAGCACGAAATGCGGTATCGGATAGCGACGCCCGTCGTCCGCCGGAGGGTCGAGCCGCTCGTTGGCGGCGCTCTGCCGCCTGATCTTTTCGCCGCGCGCGGCGCCGAGCCCTTTGATCTCACAGTCCTTCAGTATCTCGTTTATTCTTTTGTAAACAGCCTCCCAGCCTCTCGTGTCCCGGAGCTTTTCGAGCGGGTCCGGCTCGTCCGCCGATTTGTAACGGCTGTAAATGCCCCTCACGCATTCCTCGGTGATCGGGACCGGGTCGGAGTCGGAGCGGGCCATGAACGATCTGACGGCGGAGTGTATGGCCTTCAGCGAGCCGAGGCCGCGCTCGCTGCGGTCGGCCTCCCTGCTGAGGAACATCATCGCGCGCGCGATCCTGTGCTTTTGGGATCGGGCGAACGATAATCTCCTGCCTCCGTCCCCGACGATGCGCAGGCGTTCGAGCATGTATCCGATCTCGTCGAGGTTCGGCAGGCTTATCTCGATGCACGCGGATCTGTTGACCGTGCCGTTCTGGTTGAAAAATTTGTTCTTGAGCGTGTCCCCGTTCTGTATCCTGTCGAACATGCGGCTTATGTCGGAGCACGTCAGCCGGGGCGCCAGGAATACGCATATGTTCTCGTTCGACGACGAGTTGTACTCGTCCCACAGATGTGAGACGAGTTCGAGGTACGGCTGCATCGGGCCGCTCTCGGTCAAAAAGTCCTGCATGAACGTGAAGACGACCGCTGATTTTCTGTCGCCCGAGCCCATCATCACCCTGGCGTCGTCCAGAAACTCGAACGGCGTTATCTTGGGCTGGCTGTATACTAACTGGTTCTTCCCATCGCCCTGCGGCTCGCCCTCGGCAGGCGCGCCCTGATCCGGTTCCGCGACGGCCCGGTTCGCGGCGGGGTTCAGGATGCGCCTCCTGCGCGGCGCGGATCCGTTCTCCGCCTGAGCCTGCCGGCGCGCGGGAGTCTTGTTCCGATTTATGGCTATCATCGCGCTTTCGTCGTCGAGCACGAATTTCCCGACGTTTTTAGCCCCGGAGTAGTACACTATCTGCTCGTAGCCAAGGCTTTTCAGGTACGAGTTCAAAAACGGCCTGAACCCCTGGCTTTGAAGGTCGGGGGTGATGAACATGTCGTCGAGGTTCCCGTAGATCATAAAGATTTTGTTCAGGCTCGCGTTCTCGAATATTGACGGCATCTTCCCCTACTGCTGTTTCAGCTTGTCCCTGAGCTGCGCGTTAGGCGAGAGCCTGTTTTTGGTCGACTGCTCGCATTTAAGGCTGATGGAAGCGCCGGGCGTAGCTTTCGCCACGACCTCCTGCACGCATTCGCGGTAATACGCCTTGCGCTCCTCGTTCCTCTCGTCGCCCTTGAGCTGGTCGATCGACACCCTGGTCTGGACGTCCCCGGAGCTCATCGCCTCCGGCGCCAGTGTCACGACTATCTCCTCGCCCGTGGCCTCGTTCCCGAGGCCGATGTGCAGCGCGCCGTCGTGCCTGTCCTCGTCGTAGCCGTAGCCGTTGAAGGTGAAGTTGTGTTCCTCGAAGAAGTCGACTATCTCCTCGCTCAGGTTCTGGCGCGCGAAGGCGTTGTTCATGTTCAGTATCCCTTTGTATATCGCCGTCATCGCCTCTGGATACAGATGTCCGTTGAGTTCGGACGCTATCTCCCTCAAGCGCCGCGATGGCATCGACGCCGGGGTCGCGGCCTCGATCTCGCTCGCCCGGGCTCGGGCCTCGCCGAGCAGGAAGTCGAACCTGGTCTGCCCGTCGCCCGATCTGTCGGTGTAATCGCCTATCCTGACGCCGACTATCTCGTCCTGCAGCTCTTTTCCCGTCTTTTCCTCGACCGCGCGCTTTGTCTCCGCCGTTATGACCTCCTGAGCGGTCAGATACGACTCCATCTCTTTAGCCAGCGTCAGGGCGACCTTGCGCCAGTTCTCCCACTCCTGCTTTTTGCAGTCGGCCTTGTAAATCTCCTCGATGGCCGATACGCTCGCGTCCTTCGAGACGGCGATGCACGCCTCGTACTGCCCTGCGCCGAATTGCCTTGAAGCCTCGCCCACCAGGGATATCAGGCTGTCGAGCCTGGGGCCGGAGAACGCGTCCCCCTGAAAATCCTCTTTGAGCGAATCGATGAGGCTTCTTGCCTCTTCGAGGTATGACGAGGCGAGGCCCTTCGCCCGCTCGCGTTTTTCCCTCGATGGCTCGCCCTGGTCCATGAGTTCTTCGAGATATGCCTCGTGTTGGCGCGTTATCTCCTTGCCCACAGCTTCCATGCTGTCCGCGATCCTGGCGTGATACTCTTTCGTGAAGCCGTCCTGCATGGAGGCTAGCTTCTCGCCCAGTTTCGCGCGCGAGCCCTGCAGCTCTCCCAGATAATGCCGGTACTTTTCCGAGTCTCCCTCTTCGAGCATCGCCCTCGCCTCGTTGCGGGCGTTCTCGAGCTCGATGCTCATTTTTGATGAGACCTCGGCGTTGAGGCGCGTTTCCTCCCTCATGTCCTCCAGAACCTTGTCCCTGAACGAGCCTATCCGTTCGTTTTCAGCGCTCTGCCTTATCCTCTCCCGCTTGGCCCTCTGATGCGCCTCGTAGCCGTTCGATACGCTCGACGCTACGTTTGCGGCCGCGTATATGGCCCCGCCCACCAGCACCGCGCCTAAGATGGGCGCCACCCCAAGGACCAGTGGAATTATCAGCAAACCTCCAGCCGAACCGCTCATGTTTTCGAACCCTCCGTTCCTCGTCAGTGTTCTTTGAGTTTTTTTTCTAAGGATGCGCCGGTGCCCCTGTAAACGGCATCCGGGTTCAAAGCCAGACCGGACGCGTCCGTGACCAGCACCGCCACCCCTTCGCCCTCGCTCGTGCGGAGGCTCTCAAGGAGGTGGGCGTATATCTCCCCGGCGTATCCCTCGTCGTTCCATGCGTGATCGACGTACAGCAAAACCCTGTTGCGAAATCCCGAATCGCTTTCCTCCGGCACTATGTAGACGAACACCCTCGTCCCGGCGTCGTTCCTGAAAGCGAGTTCCAGCCACTCTCTTGCGTCCTGCGCGGTTTCCGCGTCGCCGTATTGGAGGGAGGCATACGCCCGGAACGTCTCACCGCTCCGCGTTTTCTCGTCGGCCTCCTTCCAGCCGCTCTCCTCTTCCAGCCACGTCAGGTTTATCTCGCCGGAGAAAAAATCCGTTATCGCGTCACCCCACTCCAGCCGCTCGCACGACGCCGCGTAACGCGCCGCGCTGATATCGAACAGCCCGCACGCCGCGTCGCTCAGCCTGTCCGCCGACTCCAGCCTCGCTTCTATTTCGCTTGCGTCTAGCGCGCCGCCGCTTTTGAGGTATTTCCTCGTGCCGATTTTCGTCACGTCCGCGATCAGGCCCTCCAGCTCCTCCACGCCACGGAGCGTTTCGGAGTACGCCCCTTTCGACCAATAGTCGAGCTCTATGGCGCCGGCGCGCGCCTCGCCGTCTGGCAGGTCGCCGGTGCCGTGGCGCTTGCCCCTGCGGATGGACTCAATCCACTCGGCCAGCTCACCGTCGATCATCGAGCGCAGCGAGGCCGTCCGCGCCCGCAGGAGCGAAAACAGCCTGTTCCACTCCTCCTGTTTGTCTTTGACGTCGAACCCCAGGCGCTCCATGCCAGAACGCGCCGAGATGGCTATCGCCGCAGCGGCCTCGGTCATCCCGAGCTTGAGCAGCTCCGAGGCGTCTTTGAGCGCGTTGTGGAACGTGGCGAGCCTGTTGGGGAAAAAAAACCTGTGGGGCGTCCCGTCCATCTCGGACCACGCCCTCGTGGCGCCCTCGATCGATTTCGCCGCCTCCTCTGCGCCGAGGCGGTCGCGCGCCGCCGCCGCGTCCCGGCGCTTGCGCGCGTCCTCTTCCAATCGGCGCGTGCGGTCTGCCAGCTCGCGCTCCGCGTCTTGCACCGATTTGGCGAGGGATCGGTATTTCCCGTCCATCTCGAGTTTCGCCTGCATCGCGTCGGACGCCGTGTTCTTCTGATACTCGCGCAGCGCGGCCTCGTACTTCCGCTGCGCGGCCCTGTCGTGGGATTCGAGCTCGCGCCTCAGCTCGCTGCGGCAGGCGTCGAGCTTGCCCCTGTATTCCCGCTCGAGGCCCCGCCGCATCTCATCTATCTCGGACCTGTTCCGCCGGGTTTGGTCCTGCAGCCGGCGCATCTCGTCGTCATAGCGGCCGTAGTCGCTCATGTGTCTGCCGCCGCATTTTCGCCCTGCGTCATCTTCCGCCGGTTTTCAGGCTTTTTTCTATCTCGCGCGTCCTGAGGGCCTTTTTTTCGACGAATTCCCTGATCTGATCCTCGAGGCGCCTGATGCCAGACCTGACGTCCTCGACCAGTTTCATCGCCTCTTCGCCCGCGTCGCTCAAATAGTGCGATATTATCTCCTCGTCCACGCCGAAAGTCCCCTTCAGCTCCGACAGCTCCGCCTCGCCGTCCTCGCCCGAGTTGGAGGACAGCCATTCGAGGTGCGACGCGAGCGCCCGCTTCCGCGCGGAAAGGGCCGCGCGCCTCTCCTTGAGGTCCGCTATTTCCCGCTCGAGGATCGCGATATCCCCCTGCAGCGCGGCGTTTCCCGCCCTCAGGGCGTCTGCCTGCCCGTCACGGGCCGTCGCGTCGTCTTCTTCCGGCGCCTGCCGCGCGGCAAGAGGAGCGCCTGAAGCCCCTTCCCTGCCAGGTTCGAACGCCATGGAGTATTTTTTCATATCTATGGGTGAGAGGACGATCCGATTTACGCCCGGGCGAAGATCGAGCACGACATCGGGGGACGGCGCGCCCTTGCGGATCACCTCGACTTTGCCCGAGCCGAAGGACGGCGGCAGTGTGGCAGTTATCACCGCGAGGCACCCGACCACTACCGGGATGAGCGTCAGATACCCGTCCGGCGTCTCGTTGACGCTGAAATTGTTGTGCCTGAACGCCGGGCCTTTGCCGTCGCGAATTTCGGAATACGGCGCGTCCCGGCCGTCGCTCTCCAGATAGACGGTCATTTCGGCCCGCCCGTCGAGCACCGCCGATAGGATGTCGGTCCTTATGCTGTCCTTGGCTGAGATTTCAGTCGCGTTCATTTTGCCTCCGCCGAATGAATTTCCAACGAACGATCCGCGCGCCCCTGCGCCAAAGCGCCGCGCGCATAGGACATGTCGCGCCATGCCGCGAGGGCTGCGGCGGA
>JAISQP010000239.1 GCA_031274115.1 Synergistaceae bacterium | reverse complement strand
GGGAACGACGAGCTTTTCGACAGGATGGCGGCGTATGTCACGCCGGACATGCTGAAACCCGAAAAATCGGCGGAACCTCGGGAGCGCTGAAACGCGGGCATGAGATCGTCGGGAGAGAAAGCCTTTGTCCTCGTCGAAATACTGGTTGTCGTCGGTCTCATTGGCATACTGTTATCAGCTGGAATAGTTCCTGTTATGTATTCCGCAAGGCTGCTGACTGTCGCGAGAGCGGCCTTCGCCGAGGAGAACAGGGAGCGTTTCGCGGTAAACAGGATAATCCTCGACGTTCGGGAGGTCCTTACGCTCAACGAGACGAGCGTCGTCAAACTGACGCATAAGGACGAGCTGGGAGGCGCGAACGACCGTCTTTCGATTTGGACCATTACGCCGACCTACTCTGGGGCGCCTGCCGGAACCGTGGTATTTGGAACGCCGCCTCGAAATATTCTTGGCGATGACTACAGCGAAGGCCTGTACAGGTGGTTGCTGTCAGACGACAAGCGCCCGGATATGGCGGCCGACGACGACCTGACGGCGGAGCTGGGAAGGCTGGTCTTGCCCGGAGTAAAGGGAGTTCGCTTTTCGATTCTCGACGGGTCCGTATGGGTGGACGATTATAACGGCGGTATGCCGCAGGCTCTGCGGATTCATTTGATGTACGGCGACGATGAGGCGGAAAAGATTTATGACGTCTGGATGCCGAAGTTCTAGAGAGGGCTTTATACTGGTCGTGGTCCTCATGATATCTCTCCTGCTCCTGGGTGTTGCCACGAGTTTTGCGGTGTTTGCCAAGACGCAGATGAGGCGTGTTTCCGGCGAAGAATTCGCTCTGAAGGCCCGGAGCCTCGCCGTTATTGTTTGCGCTGAGATCTCGGAGTGGATATCTTCTGACGCGAACGGATTCGACTCCGCCAGAGAGTTTTTGTATTCCCCTGATATGCCCCTGGTATTGCCGTTTGACGATTGGGAGGTTAATATACGCATAACGCCTCAGGACGCGCTAATACCGATTAACGCCATATTTTTACCCGACGGGGTTACGGTGAGAGAGGAATACGAACATCCGTGGAGGGAGATATGGGCGCTCTTTGGAAAGACTGACGTCGGGGTAGTCGCGCTCGATTTTCTCGACAGCGACGAGGAGCCAAGAGCCGGCGGCAGGGAGGAAAATTATTTCCCGAACAGAAAGATAAGCGATCTCAGCGAACTCCTTCGTCTGCCGGAGATCAGCGCGGACCTGCTTTACGGGAAGGCGGATCAGGAAGGCGCCTTGAGCGATTTTTTCACGGTGTACGGCAATGAGAAGGTAAACGTGAATTTCGCTCCGGGGAGAGTGCTCGCGATTCTGGACCCCGATCTGGGCGCGGATGTGGCTGAATCGATAGTCGCTTATCGCGTTGACAATGATATCAAGAGCGCAAAGGATCTGGCTCAGGCGCCTGGTTTCCCGCCTGCGGTGAGCGCGCGGCTTGGCAACGTTCTGTCGTACGAGAGCAATTTTTTTTTGGTTCGCCTTGGGGTGACTTACGGCGATAACGAACACAATTTCGTGATGATGTTTAAACGCTCCGGAGGAAAATGCGAGATAGTCAATTGGAGAGAGTAGATGTGTGAAGGATGAAAAAAAATAACGATCGTAAATTTATGCTCTTTGACGAGGGAAACGCTTCCTCGCAGCGTATTGCGGAAAACGCGATAATTCTTTACCCTTTCCGCAATATATCCTCTCACTCGTTTTCTTTCCCTTTTTCGGGAATATCGAGGGTAAAGGACGCCCTTATGATTCAATTCAAGCCGCTTTTGGGCGCGGGAGCGGGCGACGTTTCGATCATCCCATTTTTTGTAAACAGCGAAAAAAAAATATCTTCGGGCTGCGTTTTCACCCTATTTGGAGCGGAGGCGTCCCATATCGAGGAAGGCTATAACGGGAGGAGCGCGGACTATATCGTTTGGCCGGCGCCCCTGGCATTTGCCGGAGAGGTGGGCGGCAATGGGCTGATTACCTGGACTGACGGAGATCTGATAACGACTGTCTGGCTGGAAGATTGGATTCCGGTTTACTATAAAACCGCCGTTGAAGGCGAAAGCTCAGCGGAGCGGGAGCGGGAACTGGCTCTTGGATATATGGCCCAGAGGGGGAAGAGCCCCTTTAAAACATTTCTCGCTGACCGGGACGACCTTTCGGGCGCGGCTGTTCAGGAGTCAGGCGCAAGGACTCTCGCGGGCTGCCCTGCATACGGACAGCTCGACCTCTCTAACAGGGGCGCCAACCTGCTCGAAAGACGAGAGAAGTTTGCCGCGACGCTCTCGGCCGTCGGCAAAGCCGCTGTCGTCTGCGGAGCGGCGCTGCTGTTGATAACAGGGGGAGTTTATCTGAACCACGCCAGTCTGTTGAATGCAAAGACGTCCTCGATGGAGGAGATATATCAGGCCGCGTTCAAGGAGAGTTCCAGACAGCCTCTCGGTTCCGCGCTCGCGAAGCTTCGTTCGTTGCAAAGCCCTGACGCGGACGCGTCGTTCAACTCGTTCATGAGGAGTTTTTCCCTTGTATGGGACAAGCTGGGGGTCTCCGGGGACATCTCCATCGACTCGCTGAGATACGGCGGAGATAACACCGACGTGACGGGCACCGCCAGGAACAACGAGTCCATACAGAATCTGCGCTCCATATTGGAGGCGGAGGGTTTTACGCCAAAAAACGACAACGTTCAGCAGATACCGGGCGGGCAGTTTAGATTCAGTCTGACGATATCGAAAGGCGGGAGATGAATGATAACCCTGGGAGAGATAAGGGAGATGCCGGAGGCGAGGAAGCTTTTTACCCTATACCTTACGGCGTTTATTTTATGGGCAATTCTGATCGCGCTGCTTTTGAAGATCGGCGGCATGGAAGGCGAAATATCGCGCAGCCTCAGCGCGGGCGATCAGATTATTAACGCGGCGTCGGTCTATCGGTCATACCCGGTCGCTGAAAAACAGGCTTCGGCGGGGCAGGGCGCCGATACGTTCAACATTGTCTCTGAGATAACCGACGCTCTCGGCCTTGGCGTCAGAAGATCGCAGCTTCAGGCTAGCGCGTCCGGCGTATCGCTTCAGCTCGACCGCATTTATGGGCAGGAGATGGCGGAGTTTCTGAAAACCGCGGAGGAGAGAGGTCTGCGCGTGAAGACAGCCGAGATTAAAGCGCTTCCGAGCAATGAAGGCCGTGTCTTGGTCGCGACTTTCCTATGGGAGTGAGTATATGAAATTTTTTAAAATCCTCGCGGGATTCGTTTTCGCTATAATAGTCTTTGCCGCTGGGGTATGGCTATTCGCTCCATGGGAGAGCGGCGGCCTTTTCGTTATGGACAAGTTGAGGATTGACGCGGCGCGAAAAGGAGTATACGTAAACTATAACGGATTCGAAACGAGCGGGGTGATTTTCCCGGTTTACCGCATTAAGAGCCTCGACATCGACAGCCCGTTTTCCCGGACGTCGCTGACGGAAGTCCGTGTGAAAGTTCTTCCGCTCTCGAGCATTTTGTCGCGAGGCGTCAGTTGTTATGTGGAATTCGAACATGGCGGCAGCGCTCTCCTGACAAAGGACAAGCTGAGTCACAATTACGGCCGCATGAAAGTCACGGCGTCCCTGAGCGGACTAAACCTCTCCGGAGTTCAGGTAGGAGGAGACCTGCGGGTTTCCGGGGGACTGACCTTCGACAGATCGCTTCGCCGTGTTTCCGAGAGCACAATATTGGTTGGGGTTCCGGACAATATCGACGCTATGATGAACGGTCCGGTCGCTTCCCAATACTTGGGCGGATTTGTTGAGCAGGTTAACCCTGGCGAATGGAGAATAAAATACAATGTCTATGATCAATGATTCAGGCAAATACATTGATTTTCTGAGAAAACTGGGCAGAGGGGTATTCAAGTCAGGGCGCAAGTATCAGTCTGCCGGCGCGCTCCTTGGACTCGTTCGCTCCGCTTTCCCCTATATTTTCATCGGAAGTCTGATAGCGGCGTTTCTCTTCTGTTCGCTTATCTCCGGTCTCATAGCGTCCCGCCTGATGGAAACTCAGAGAGCGCTCGCGGACGCTGTCGCAAGACGCGCCCCAAGCCCTTTCGTCGAAAGCGCTTCCATGAACGCACCGAACAGCGGGATAGAGTTCAAGGCCTTCGGCGTCCTGGAGTCTAACCCGGCGTCCGCCGATATAAAGGTCGAAGAAGAGGCTAAGCCGATAGACTCGTTCATGCTCGTAGGAACTCTCCCGGCGATCGGGGCGTGGATAAATGTCGATAACGCCACGTCTTTAGTTTTGAAGTCTCAGGAGTTCAGCGGTTATATTCTCGAGACAGTCGAGAGAGGCAAGGTTCTCTTTTCAAGAGACGGAGAGAGCTACCCGATATTTCTCAACCTGTCCGGCGCGCGGGTGGTTGTTGCGGCGACGCCGCCGGCGGCCGGCAGACAGCAGCAGGCGCCGCCGCCAACCGGTTCATCCGCGGTAAGCCCCGCGGAATTTAACGGAAACGACGGAACGATTGCGAGAGAGTTCCTGAACGATCTCATCTCAAACCCGCTCAATGAGATGCGCAAGGTCAGGATTGTGCCGGAGGAGTCCGGAATGCGCATAAGGTC
>JAISQP010000229.1 GCA_031274115.1 Synergistaceae bacterium | reverse complement strand
TTTTTTATGGCCTCGGCATACTTTTTTGTGAGACGAAACGATCGAAATATTTCGGGTTTTTGTAATTGGTCCGTAGTCCTTGACGTCTTTCAATTTTTTGAAAAGCTGGTTCTTTTTGTCCGCTCCGCCGACTCCCATGCCAGCAAACCAGCCAAGGCACGGATTGTTTACGATCATTTCGCCGTCATATCCCGAAAGCTCGTATGGGGATACGATGATGCCAAATTGTTCGATATATTTTTTTTCATACTTTCTTATGTCGGGAGGTTCTTGAATGAAGAGAATCCTTCTTTTTCTCGGAACGGACGTGAAAAAGTCCGTTCCCGCTTTGTCGCCTATGAAAAACCAATCGTAATCGTCGAGTCCGGACGGGTCAGCATAAAAGACGATCTCTCCGTTTCTCATAGTCCCCACGCCGTCTTCAGTGAAGGGGTTGTAAGCGTCTTTCGAGCTGTCGTAGAAATTATGCGGCATTGCGCAGCAAGTCTGTTTCAATCTGAGTTCTCCCGTTTCTCAAGCGTTTTTTTCATCTCTCGCCTTGCCATTATGACGTCGCCGTTTTTTTAAAAACTCGGCGAGTTTTTCAGCCAGCGCATCCCAATCCCAGTTTTCCGAGGCGTGGCGCTCGGAGTTCTCTCTCATCTCTCTGTACTCGTCATCTGTCATTATAGACGATTTAACGATTATTTTTTCCAGCTCCGCGGCATCGCCGGCGGGGAAAATAAAACCCGTTTTCCCGTCTGCTATCTGTTCCTTCAGACCGCCGGAATCGGAGGCGATCGATGGCGTTCCGAAAGCCGCTGACGCTGGGATTATTCCTGATTGAGTTGCGCCTTCGTAAGGGAGAACGGTCATAAACGAGTTTGCTGTAAGGGTGGCGATGTCGGAGTCGCTCAGCCAGCGATTGAATACCATGACGCGATCTTCTGGCAATTTTTCCAGTAACGCCGACTCTGCCTCGGAAAACCTGCCGCTGCCAGCTATGACAAGAAGTTTATCCGTTTTGTCAAGAGCGCCGGCAAAAGCCTTGAGCAGCGTTTCTATCCCTTTGTACTTTACGATCCTTCCGATGAATAGGAAATATCCGTGCCTGTGTTCCGCCAGCGGCTCGAACTCGGGAAAATCCTCCAGCCTCGCGAGCGAGTTTCTGTAACCGGAGAATATTCCGTGCGGTATGATTGCGACTCTGTCCGGGGGGATGCGATTTATCTTTATGAAATCTTCCCGCTGCGACTCGTTGAGCAGTATATAGCCTTCCGGTTTTCTCGGTTCCATGACCGATAATATTCGGTTTATCAACGCGAAACGTTCGCCGGGGTGCCCAATTGGATCATGAACTGTCATGACGATGGGCGCGCTTTTGGGGATTATGCGGTCCAGAATGGGTTTCCATGTATGCGAACTCGGATAATAGACGATATCTGGTTTGCATGAAAGGATATATTTTTTTATGATGAGGAGCTTGGGGATGTTAAAAAAAGACGCGAATGCGCTGAGCCTGTCGTGATAGGTCGAGACTTCGAGACGAGGACACGGCAGGCTCCGCCAATCCTCGATGTTGTCTGAACCTGACGCGACAAGCACGTTGACCTGGCAGCGTTTTGCGAGCGCGCGAGTCATCTCGAAGCCATAGATTGGAACCCCCCCTCGCCTGCCAAGCGATATCAAGAGTACTTTAAAATCTTTCATTGAGTTAGAGGCGAATACAACGCTCACTACCCATCCCCGGTTCTACTCGTATCCGTCCGGGTTGGCGCTCTGCCAGCGCCAGGAGTCGAGGCACATGTCGTTTATGTCGAACTCGGCGGTCCAATTCAGTTCCTGCGCGGCCTTCGACGGGTCAGCGTATATCTCTGCGACGTCTCCCGCGCGGCGCGGCTCGAACCTGTAGGGGATGTGTTTCCCGCACGCGCGTTCGAAGGCGGCTATTACCTCGAGAACGCTGTAACCGCGGCCTGTCCCGAGATTGCAGATAAACTCTCCGCAGTTTTCCTCGAGCTTCTTCAGCGCGTCCACATGTCCCCGCGCCAGATCGACCACGTGAATGTAGTCCCTCACTCCGGCGCCGTCGGGAGTGGGATAGTCGTTTCCAAAGACCCTGACATATTCGAGTTTGCCGATCGCCACCTGCGCAATGTAGGGGACGAGGTTGTTCGGGATGCCGTTTGGGTCCTCTCCTATAAGGCCTGAACGGTGAGCCCCGATGGGGTTGAAGTAGCGCAGGACGGCGGCGTTGAAGAGCGGATCGGCGGCGCAGATATCCCTCAGAATGCGCTCGATGAAGAGCTTCGTCGCGCCGTAGGGGTTTGTCGCGGACGTCGGAAAGTGCTCGCGCACCGGCACGGTTTCCGGGCTGCCGTATACTGTCGCGGACGATGAGAAGACGAATTTGTTTACCCCGTATTTCTTCATGGCGTTCAAAACGGCGAGCGCGCCGGTGAGATTGTTGGAATAATACTCGAGGGGAAGCGCGACGCTTTCTCCCACGGCTTTCAGGGCCGCGAAGTGGATGACGGCCTCGATCTCGGGGTTCTCCGCGAACACTTTATCGCAGAGTTCGCCGCGGCAGATGTCGATGTTATAAAATTTCACCGGTTTCCCGGCGATTTTTTCCACCCTTCGGAGCGCGCCTTCCTTGGAGTTGACGAGGTTGTCGGCTACAATCACGTCATATCCGGCGTCAAGCAGTTCTACGCACGTATGGCTTCCTATATATCCAGCCCCGCCGGTTACAAGCAGCGCCATGGCGTCACCTTCTTCATCGGAATTATAGTCAATCGAGGAGTTCGGAGTACAACTCCTCGTGCATCGATATCAGGTTCTCGATCCTCCACGCCGGGTCCGGCTTTACCGGGGGCAGAGGGTCGTCGGCCAGGCGAAGCATCGCGTCGCGCAGCGCGAAAACGTCGCCCACCGGGTAAAGGACGCCTCTGTCGGGCAGGACGACGTCGCGAATTCCCCTGGCGTCCGCTCCTATTATCGGGGTTCCTATACAAGCGGACTCCATCAGAGAACGCGGAAGCCCCTCCCGCTCGGACGTCAGAATCGTTGCGCGGGAGGCTCTTATGAGGCGCGGTATGTCCTCTCTGAAACCCAGAAAGTATGTTCGCTTCGCAACGCCCAGTTCCCTTGCCAGAAGCTTCATCTCCTCCGCCAGAGGGCCCGGGCCGGCAAACGCGACGCGTATCTCCGGATTTTTTATGAGCGCGAGCGCCTCTATAGCGTCACGGTGCCTCTTGCCCGGGTTGAACGCGGCTATCATCGTATAAAGCACGTCTTCGTCGGAGAGGCCGAGTTCACCGCGAACTCCCGCGACGTCTTCGGGGTTCGACTCGGCGTCCCGGTATTTCGAGAAGTCAAGCCCGATTCCCGGCATATATTTTATCGCGGTTTCAGCGACTATGCGATTTTTTTTTGCCTGCTCGAAGTCCTCTTTATTTATCACTATAAGGCGATCGGTCCATCGGCCTGCTAACCGCTCGAGAGTCTTGAACGCAAAGTTGCGAGCCGGCTTCCCCCCTCGGTGAAAGTGAAAGCCGTGGGCGGTGTAGACGACCTTCAAGCCCGTTTCCGCGCGGAGATCGCGCATCGCGAATCGGGCCGCGAAGGCGGCGACGGGGGTGTGGACGTGCGCTATATCGTACCCGCCGCGCCTTACGGCCTCCCTTATTTTGACCGTCTCCTTGAGATTGGCCGGGGCAAGCGGGTTGCGGCTCCACGCCACGTCGATAAAATTGTCGAATCTTCCGCTGATGTCTGCCGACGACGACGCGCCCTTCGACATCGCGTCAACCGTCCACCCTTTTTTTCGGAAGAAGTCGGCGTACGGCAGAAGAAAAGCCTTCAGCGTCTCGGGAACGGTCGTCGCGATCAGGAGCTTCGGCATGGCGCCTCTTTTTTTGAGATCTTTATATTTTGGGCGTCTCTTTCGCGGTTGGCCGTCCCCTCTTCGATCCTGCGTATGTATCTCACGGTTCCGTCGCTCCCGCCGGTCTCCTCGTAGCCCATGCTGTTCCAGAAATCTCGGACGACGCTGTTTTTGAGAGTGGGGACGTACTCGGAAGTTATGGACGTCACTCCGGCCTCGCTCAGGTCCCGCTCCACAAATTGGAGAAACGCGCTCTCCACGCCCCGTCCCATCACCCTGCAGCTCATCAGAAATATCTCGATCCCTGCTGTTTTCCCTGAGATCCTTGCCAGGCAGAGCGCTATTTTCCCATAGTCGCCGAATCGGTCGCTCAACTGGCCTATATATGCGCGCGAACTCGCGTCGTCCGCTATCGTATGCATTTCCGCCTCGGTGAGGCGCCTTGCGGTAAGGTTGAACTGATTGGTCTTCTGAGTGAGCTGGGCCGCCCTCGGAATGTTTTGTCCTGTCAGGCCCTCGACCGACAGGGTCATTTCGAGGGACGCGAGGTACTCTTCGACGCTCGAATACGCGCTCCTGCGCTCTCGCCTGCCGGCCTCCGCTCGGTACTGCTCGGTTTTTTTCATGTCCTCGTCGGTAGACCTGAACTGAAGAAAGTATTCCCTGGCGACGTCTATCATAAAGCGCTCGAGCTGCGCGGAGTCCGCCGGGAAATTCGGAACGGTCACCTCCGGAAGGGTTATCTGCATGGTTTCGCGTTCGATAGGATTGTCGTCTATGAAGACGAAAGAGTCTGTCCCGATGTTGAGCTCTTCGGCGATGGAGATCAGATTTTCCGGTTTGGGCGCCCAATTTGTCCTTATCGCGGCGAAGTCCTCCTCCTTGAGCAGCATGGCAGGATGGTTCCTGACGCCGCTCAAGGCGTCGCTCGAGTTGTTTTTCGATATTATGGCGAGCAGCGCGCCGCTCTCCTTAATGTCCAGAATTCTCCTCTGAAAGTCGCGAAAGCGCGCCCCGGAGCCTGTCGTGTCGAGGTGAACCCCCTCGACGCCCATCTCCCCGATAGCTCCGCCCCACAGCGTGCCGTCCAGATCCAGGGCGAGGCACTTTTTCCGCGAGCCGCGAATAGCCCTCCATATCCTCGTGATCTCGGTTACGAGCGCGTCTTCGCCCGATTTCGAGAAGGGAATCGATCCCATATACCATACCCTGTTGTTGTAAAAGTGTTCCCGTCCCATGTCGCAGGCCATCTCGGACAAGTCCAGTATCGGTATGCCGCGGTCCTCGAGGGAAGCTCTCCAGAACGCGCTCGCCCTCTGTTCGGCTCTTCTCGAGATCAACGGCCTGATCTTCCGCGCCGGGATGTCGAGGGTTGACGCTACGAAGACGGTTTCGGGATGTGCGGAAGCGGTGTCTGCCAGCGTCTCGGCCAGGGGCGATAAGATTTCCTTCGCCGTTTCGGGGTTTTCGCAGCCGGCTTCGCCGAGCAGTTCGCGCCCGTGCAGAAGAATGAAAACCGCCGCTGGCTTGTTTCCGTACAGTTTGGAAGCGCCCTCGGATATCTCCTGCAGCCAGGTGTTAAAGCCGCTCGGGCAATACACCTCCTCGCGCGAGGCCTTGTTGAGCCTCATCGCCAGGGATGTGACGGTTACGTTCGACAGGAGCGCGATTGTCACGGTATACGCTCAGCTTTCATCCGGGCCCTGTTCCTCCGCGATCTCTATAATATCCGATATCGATCGGATTTCGGCAATTTTCTCGAAAGGTATCGAGACGCCCTCTTCATCCAGCCCCATCACGATCTGGAGCGTCTTCAGAGAGTCCCATGAAGGAGCGTTTTCCATAGACGTCTCGAATGAAGCGTCATTTCCCAGGACGGACCGGGCTATTTTCAATATCCTGTCTCTCATGCGTCATTGCCCCTTTAATCGGCCTCTCCCTTTGAACCCATGAAACGCGGCATTGTCGCTTCTCCGGACGCTGAGACGCCTTCCCGTTTTAAAGCCTTCTTTATTGTAAGCAGGATTATTTTAACGTCAAGCGCGACTGACATGTTTTCAACGTACCAGACGTCGAGGGCGAATTTCTCCTGCCACGATATCGCGTTGCGGCCGTTGATCTGTGCCCAGCCCGTTATTCCGGGCAAGACGTCAAGGCGTCTTCGCTCCTCTTCGCTGTAGAGGCTCACGTAATCCAGAAGCAGAGGTCTGGGTCCGACGAGGCTCATGTCGCCTTTGAGCACGTTCCAGAACTGCGGAAGCTCGTCGATGCTGGAGCTTCTCAGCCGTTTTCCGAAGTCCGTCAGACGCGCTTCGTCGGGCAGGAGCCCGCCTTTTTCGTCGCGCTCCTGTGTCATGGTCCGGAATTTATAGAGTGCGAAGGGTTTCCCATCCTTACCGGCGCGCATTTGAGTGAAAAGAGCCGGGGGAGCCATCTCGCGCCTGATTTTTACCGACGCCCATAACATGACGGGCGAAAAGAGGATCAGTCCGAAAATAGCTCCCGCAATGTCCATCAGCCTTTTGACCGTCCTGTATAACGTCACGGTAATCCCTTGAACTGACGGCGGACAGTCCTTATCACGAGCGCCTGATCCTCCGGGGATAGGTTCGATCCGGAGGGAAGGCACAGCCCATTTTCAAAGAGCGAGCGGCTTACGTCGCCGTCGTGCTCATAGTACCGGGCATTCTGGAATACAGGTTGAAGATGCATGGGCTTCCAGACGTGGCGCGCCTCGATATTTTCCTCCGCCAGCGCCGCCATTATTTTTACGTTGCTCGTCCCGGAGAGCCCGGGATCGACAGTGAGAGTGGTGAGCCAGCGGTTTGACCTGCTCCTCGCGGTTTCAGGCATGAAGGAAACGCCCGGAAGATCGGACAGTTCTTCGCGGTATCTCTTGAAGATCGCTCTTCGCCTGGAAACCCTGTCATCGAGAAGCTTGAGCTGGGCGCGTCCGACGCCGGCCAGGATGTTGCTCATCCGGAAGTTGTATCCGAGTTCGGAATGCTGGTACCACGGCGCGCTGTCCCTCGCCTGCGTCGACCAGAACCTTGCCTTGCGTATAGCTTCTTCGTCGTCGGAGAGCAGCATTCCGCCGCCGGACGTCGTAATTATCTTGTTCCCGTTGAACGAGTAAAATCCCAATTTGCCGAAAGAGCCCGTAGGGCGGCCCTTGTACAGGGCGCCCATCGACTCCGCGGCGTCCTCCAGCACCGGAACGCCGTATCTGGCGCAAAGCGGCAGCAGCTCGTCCATGTCGCAGGGTTGTCCATATAGATTGACAAGCATGACGGTTCGCGGAAGCGAGCCCGACTTCGACGCTTCGTCGAGCGCTCTCCTCAGCGCGTCCGGCGACATGTTCCACGACTCCGGCTCCGAATCGATGAATACCGGAATTCCTCCCATCTGAACGAGCGGCGCGAGGGAGGCTATGAACGTAAGCGACGAGCAGAAGAAGCGATCCCCGGCTTCGATCCCGATGTATCTCGCGGCAAGAAGAGCCGCGGCCGTGGCCGACGATAGCGCAAGAGCGGTCTTTACTCCGGCGGCCTCCGCGCACTCGCGCTCGAACGCTTCGACGTGAGGTCCCAGCGGAGCGATCCAGTTCGTGTCGAACGCCTCTTTAACGTAGTCGATCTCCTCTCCTCCCATGTGCGGGGGAGAGAGGTATATCC
The DNA here is from genome assembly GCA_031274115.1 of Synergistaceae bacterium. The sequence continues at coordinate 716 of JAISQP010000229.1, read as the reverse complement.
TGTTCCTGTTAGGCGTCATAGCCCCGCCATTCCCGCACAACTAAAAATTCGAGCCGCATTGGCGATCCCCCGTTTTTTAAAAAAGGGCTGATTTATTGTCAGAGGCCTAAAGGGTAACGATTAAAACCCCGACGGTCTCTGCGTTCGCAAACGGTAAAATGCCGTTTTATCTATTTAATCAGCGCTTCCTTAAGAAGGCTGATTTATAGTCAGAGGCCTAAAGGGTAACGATTAAAACCTCTATGGTCTCTGTATTTGCAAATGACAAAATGCCGTTTCAGCAATTTAATCAGCGCTTCCTTAACTCTCCTGCAAAATTTTATCACATCGAGACGAGTAAAAATACATGTGGTTACTGTTGACGAAAGACTCCAAACTGGTATCTTAACACCGTTTTGCTGAATTTTGTGAGATTAAAAAAGGTGGCTGGTCGTGGCGATGTTATCATTTTGTTTCCTTAATTCGTCGGAAAAATTCATCAGGCGCCTTTGTCTGTTTGGATGGCTGTGTCTGTTCCTGGCTTTTGCGGGAATGGCCGAGGCCTCGGTCTATCTGGAGGAAAACCCCGAACTGCTCCTGTTCTCGATTCACATTCCAATGGCTCTCGGAGAGCAGGCGCAGGTTGTCTTTCCCGATGGAGAGAAGCTTGACATGGGGAAGGTGCGCGCCGTGCCGACAAAGAGCAGGCATCCGGGATTTACGGCGAGCAAGTACGG
>JAISQP010000147.1 GCA_031274115.1 Synergistaceae bacterium | reverse complement strand
CCATCTATCGCACCTCCTCAGATTGAAAAGAGTTTTTACGCATTTTTCGGAAGAATTTTTTCCGTGTCGGTATGCGGACGCGGTATGACATGTACGGAGATAATCTCCCCGACTTTCTTTGCCGCCGCTGCGCCGGCGTCTGTTGCGGCCTTCACGGCGCCGACATCGCCCCTGACCATTACCGTCACGTAGCCGGAACCGATCTTCTCATAGCCGATCAAGTGAACATTCGCGGCCTTTACCATTGCGTCGGCCGCCTCGATTGCTCCCACCAGTCCCCTGGTCTCGATCATGCCAAGCGCTTCACCGTTCATCTAATGCACCTCCTAGAATACTTTCAATTTTTGCCCTCAACTCCGGTATTCCCTCTCCCGTAACCGATGAACAGCGCATCACCTCCCTGGCTCCAGCCACCTCCAGAGCCCTCTTCGATCTCAGTATCATGGGCTCCGTAGCTATATCAATCTTTGTAACAACTCCCAGCACCTCGCCGCGTATGGCGGTGTTGAACTTCGGCGGGTATCGCGACGCTTGAGCGGGATCCGCGAGAAACAACACCAATCCAGCCTTGTTGGCGTTTTGCAGCAGCGACCGGTAAAGATAAAGGTGGTTCAAAAGTTCCCCTGGGGTGTCAATGAAAAAGTCCCCGTGGATTACCATCTGCGTTTTGTTTACCTCGTCGATATATCCGAGCGCCTTCAGGAGAGTCGACTTACCCGCCCTCGTAGGACCCGCCACCATCAGCCTTTTATTCGCCCGCAAACAGCCCGATTCCTCTGCCAACCCTGGCTAGCTCCTCGTTATGGACGCGGAGGCAAAGCCTAATATATTGGTCAGCGCGTGCATTGCGTTCGTGAGCGCGGATTCGACCGCTGAAACTTCTCCGCTGAAGACGAGCCCTCCGGTAAAACGATCCACGAATTCCACTCTTACGTTCGCTGATTTCGATGCGGCATCCGCTGCGATGATAGAGCCTTCACCAGGAGTTATGGTCATTATACCAACAGCGCCCTTATTGTCCACTCCGATCCTTTCACAAATATCCCTGTTCGGATTCGCAATGATGTGGGCGATGGTGACCTGCTTGCCAGGAACGAACTCCTGGATGATTCTGGTTTTCTCTCCGGCCTCGTAAGCCATCGGCTCTTCTCCTTCAAAAAAGATGTGATAGACGGTTCCTCAAAAATAGATTTATATTATATTACGTTAAAGACCTGCTGGCTATAATATCCACTCCCGTTCCGCAAACATCTTCGATCAACACCTGCCCGATCGAAATCGGTGCGAGCGCCGTAACCTTCGCGACCTCCCTGGTGACGGAGAAGACCTTCGAGAGCGGCAGCGGCGTCCTGCTGCGCACCGGACAGACCGGGAGCGAGCCCCCGTTTACCCTCACGGTCGAGGTGAAAGTCCTCACCGGGTTCGCGACCTCGTTGCGGGCGTACTTCACCCCCAGCGGGCAACCGTTGTCCTCCACGCTCAGGACCTCTTTCCCCCGCACGGTAACCTTCAAGAGGCACCCTACCGGGCATGAAACGCACAGAAATTTTTTCGTCTCCTCGCTTGAATCCATGTCAAATAACCTCCAAGCCAATTTTCACGCTTTTCTCCTCAGCGGGCAGGGCGTTCAATTTTTCCGCGCTGATCTTTACCTCGTTCATCTCGCCGGGCCTCGCGTAACGGAGCGTCTGGGAGAACAAGCCCGGGTCGGCGTAGAGCCTGCACTGGCATTCGACCGGCTCCGCGACGCGCAGGAACACGGTGACGTCCTTCCTGCCAGAGAGCTTTTGGGGCGATATGACCCTGATCTGCGGCGATGTCTCGATGGCGAACTCCCTTTTGCCCTTTTCGAGCCGCCCCATGGCGTACAGCGCTGCGCTGCTCCCGGCTCGCTCACCAGCCTGACTGACGAAATCGACGAGGTCGTATACGACCACGACGTTGCCGGCCGCGAATATGCACTCCTCGCTCGTCTGCAGGAACTCGTTCACGACGGGCCCATTCGTCGAGGGGTCGATTTCCACACCCGCCATCCTCGAAAGCTCGTTTTCCGGGATGAGGCCGACAGCCAGAAGCAGAGTATCGCACCCGACGAAGCTAAGCGTCCCGTCAATGGGCTTTCTGTCCTTGCCGATCTGAACCACAGAGACGCCCTCCAGACGATCGCGTCCGTGAAGCTCGCATACGCTGTATTCCAGATAATACGGTATGCCGAAGTCGTCGAGGCACTGCGCGATATTTCGCCTGAGTCCGGATACCCACGGCATGATCTCGAAGACAGCTACGACCTCCGCGCCCTCCAGAACCATGCGGCGGGCCATTATCAGCCCGATGTCGCCGGTCCCCATTATCACCACTTTTTTGCCGGGCATGAAGCCCTCCATGTTGACGAATCTCTGCGCCGTACCGGCGGTGTAGACCCCGGCTGGCCGGCTGCCCGCGATCGCGAGCGCCCCGGCTGGACGCTCGCGGCAGCCCATCGCGAGGACGACGGACTTCGCCTTCACCCTCTCTATTCCCCTCTCGGGGTTCATGGCCCAGAAGGATGCGATCTTCCTGCCGTTCTCGGAAATCGGAGCGTCCATCTGAAAGACCATCGAATTGAGCGCGAACTCCACGCCGGCCTCCCGCGCCTGTTTGAGGTATCTGTCCATGTACTCCGGGCCGGTCAGCTCCTCGCCGAACGTGTGAAGCCCAAATCCCGGGTGTATGCACTGCTGGAGTATGCCTCCGGCCTCCCAGTCCCGCTCGAAGACAACGACATCCCGCGCGCCCTCTTTTCGGGCCGCTATTGCCGCCGCCACCCCGGCGGGGCCGCCCCCAACGACTGCTACGTCAACCTCGCGCGCGTAATCCGACGCGCTCACAGCGATTCACCCGATAACAGCGGTTCTTTTATTCTGCCAGTCAGCATGTGCGAATCTCCCCCGTGGCGTGTTATTTCGAGCGGCGATACTCCGAGCTCCCTCGCAAGGATCTCGACGACGCGAGGGGAGCAGAAGCCGCCCTGACAGCGGCCCGTTCCGGGACGCACCCAAAGTTTTACGCCAGCGACCGTTCGTGCGCCGCGGCGTATCGCCTCCACGACCTGAGCCTCGGTAACGCTCTCGCAACGGCAAACTATCTGGCCCCATTTCGGGTCGGACTTTGCAAGCCGCTGTCTCTCCTCGTTCGGAAGGTC
>JAISQP010000136.1 GCA_031274115.1 Synergistaceae bacterium | reverse complement strand
GCGCCCCTTTCTCTAAAAAACAGTTCACTCGCGACGCAATTTATACCTTTAAAATACAGCAGATATCCCTAAATTATAGAAGCCAGACAAGCGACGCTTTGGCTGGATCGCGTTCAAACACCGATTTCCCGGGATCATGTTTTTATCGTATTTTTTATTTCCCATGTGATAAAAAAATAAAAACAAACAAAAGTTTCTGACTTCCATGGGGGCGCTGAATGGATAAAAAAAATTATTTGCCCTCCAGCAGCGGTTTTCCTACGTCAAACGCCTTCTCCGCCGGAGCGCTCAAGGTATAGTAGACGCTGCCCCCTTTAAGAGGCGCGTAGGCTATAGGAGACATCTTGAGCGGGTCCGGAAGGCCGTCGCCGTCCAGGCAATCCTCGCGAACCCATGACGCCAATATCTCGCCGATAAAGATATCGTGGCTCCCTATCGCAAACGTATGCAGCAGTCTGCACTCGAGGCAAAAGGGGAACTCGTCGACAATCGGCGCGTCAGCAAACTGGCCCCGCAACGGGGTCAACTTCGCCCGCTTGAATTTATCGACAGATTTCCCCGAGGCCATACCGCAGAAATCCGCCTGTACGACGTGTTTCATCGAGGGAATGTTCACGGTAAATTCTTTTTTTCTGATGATCGAAGCGTAGGTGTACCTCTGCTTGCGGATGGAAATTTGAACCGCCGGCGGTTCGCTGCAGCAGAGCCCGGCCCATGCGAGCGTCGCCAGGTTTGGCCGCCCCGCGTCGTCGTATGTGCCGCACAACACGAGCGGAGTGGGATACAGAAACGAACCGGCCCCCATGTTTTTCTTCCCCTCGAACATTTAAAATCCCCCCTTACAGCTTCTCGGAGTGATTATACGCCTGCGCGTCACTCCTCCTCGTCCGCGACCTTCTCCGCCGCATCGATGACCTTCTTGGCGATGTCCGGCGGGACCTCCTCGTAGTGGGAGGACTCCATAGAGAAGGAACCTCTCCCGGAGGTGAGAGAGCGAAGGATAATAGCGTACCTGAACAGCTCCGCCTGCGGGCACTGAGCCCTCACGATCTGGAGCTTGCCGGCCGGGTCGATGCCGAGTATCCTGCCCCGTCTGCTGTTAAGATCCCCCATGACGTCGCCGATCGAGTCCTCGGGCGCGGTCACGTATATGTTCATTATAGGCTCGATCAGAATGGGCGAGGCGTCTATGAAGGCCTTCTTGAACGCCATGGACGCCGCGATTTTGAACGCCATCTCTGAGCTGTCGACGTCGTGGTACGATCCGTCAAAGATCGCGCAGTTGAAGTCTACAGCCGGGTAGCCGGCGAGCACGCCCTTCTGAGCCGCCTCGCGAAGACCCTTCTCCGCCGCGGGTATGAAGTTCTTCGGTACGACTCCGCCCACGACCTTGTCCTCGAACGTTATGGCGCTGCCGCGCTCCCGCGGGGAAAGCTCGAAGTGCACGTCCCCGTACTGGCCGCGTCCGCCAGTCTGTTTCTTGTATTTGCCCTGGGCCTTCGCCGTCTTCTTTATAGTCTCCCTGTAAGCAACCTTAGGTATCTTCGTATCGAGATCGACCTTGTAGCGGTCCTTTATCCGCGACAGAGCGATATCGAGGTGCATGTCGCCCATGCCCGACAGAATAGAGTCGCCGGTATCGGCGTACTTCGCGAACTTGAGCGTCCTGTCCTCTTCGAGTATCTTGCGGATGGCGTTGCCGAGCTTGTCCTCGTCAGCGCGGCTCTTCGGAAAGACGGCGAGGCTGTAGACCGGTTTCGGCAGTTTTATATCCGGGAAACGGTTGTCCTGCCCCTTCACGGATAGAGTGTCGCCCACGGCTGTGCTGTCGAGCTTCGGGATGGCCACTATATCGCCAACTATTATCTCCTTGGTCTCAGTCCCCTCTTTGCCCCTCATGAAGCGGAACGAGCTGATCCTCTCCTCCGCGCCCTTCGAAACGTTGTATATGGACTGATCGGTCGTGAGCCGCCCCGAGAAGACCCGAATAAACGAAAGCCTGCCGACGTAAGGATCGACCATTACCTTAAAGCAGAGCGACATGAAAGGAGCGTTTATATCCGGCGTCACGTCGACAGTCTCCTCAGTTTCGCCTCTCAGGGCTACGCGGGCGCGGGCGTCCAGCGGCGACGGCAGATATGAGACTATGGCGTCCATTATCTGCATGATCCCAATGTTGGGGACGCTCGACCCAGGGATTATCGGAAAGACTATGCGCTCTATCACCGCTTTCCGCAGGGCTTTCTCTATCTCCTCGTTCGAAAGCTCCTCGCCGTCGAGATATCGGGTCATCAGGTCATCGTCAGCTTCTACGACGCGCTCTATCAGTTCGTCCCGAGCCTTCGCCGCGGCGTCAGACATGTCGCTCGGGACGTCGCCTTCAGTGAATTCTTTCGATCCGTCGCCCTTGTATATGTATGATTTTCCGGTCACGACGTTTACGACGCCCTTGAACGAGCCCTCTTTCCCTATGGGCAGAAGAAGAGGAAGGGCTTTGTTCGTCAGGTTGGCCTGCACGTCGCTCACCGCGGTTTCGAAGTCAGCGTGTTCTTTGTCTATCTTGCTTATGTAGAAAATAGCGGCGGAGCGAAACTCCTCCGAGAAGTCCCATACCTTGCGGGTCTGGACCTCTACCCCGGCGGTAGCGTTGATCGCGACTATAGCGGCGTCCACGACGCGCATTGGGGCGCGCTGCTCAAAATAAAAATCAGAAAACCCCGGCGTATCTATAAGGTGAATGGTGTTGCCTTTATATGAAAAAGTGCAAAGGGAGCTGTTTATCGAAATCGAGCGCTTCTGTTCCTCGGGTTCGAAATCTGAGACGGTGTTTTTGTCGTCAACCTTGCCCAGCCTGGAGATTGCCCCGCTGTTAAAGAGCAGAGCTTCGGCAAGCGACGTCTTGCCCGCGCCTCCGTGAGATACGAGCGCGATAGTCCGGATGTCCTCTGGTCTGCGTGTCCCCATATACTCCATTCCTCCTTCGACTTATGCGTCCTGGCGTCGCTTCGACACATGCGATATATATTATCAGGAAGAATCGTTACGTCAACTAAACGGACCATAAACCATGTTTCTTCAGGAGGGGCTGTTCCGGGCGCATCGGAGCGTAAAAAACAGTGAACCCATGAGGCATACGCTTCAGCTTATAACCGACGAACCCCTCTTCTATAAGCTTCTTTTGCTCGCTTATATCGCGTATTGGAACCAGGTGATGGTCGTTGGTCCATATCGAGGAGTCCGCCCGGAAATTTTTTATGAGCGTGTATCTCAGGTATCCGCCGTAACGAAAATCGAGCCCGACTATATGGAAGTTGCAGTTGATGATGTTCTGAAGACTGAATATGTTCATAGGGGCCACCGTTGTCGCGACTTTGTCGAATTGTTCCGCTACGATGCACTCTATCTCATAGCTCGTGAAAAACTGGATGTTATTTCCCCTATATTCCTTGTCCACTATGCAGTGATCGGTGACCGCGGTGCGCTCTTTGGGATCCGGATCGAGCCCCATCTTCTCCAAAGATTCGCTTACCCATTCCGGGGCGGTCTGCACAGACCTCATGCAGATGAGCCTATTCTCATGCCAGACCCCTACGGACAATCCCTCGTCGCGCAAAAGGCGCTCAAGCTCTTCCTCCGTGGTCGGGACATATATCTCCGGCCCGAGGCCTTGCGCCACCTTTTTATGGAGTCTGACCGCGTCGCCGTAATCCGACATGGACATCATCGACATCGTGCAGGGCACGATCTGAGTTCTTCCATTGTGCATGTGACGGTAAAGGTATATCGGTTTTTTACCAAAGTCCTGCATGGTACGCACCTCCCGTATAAGGACGCGTTATCGTTTGCGGGATCGATCAGCCTTTTGTTCTTCAAGCCGGAGAAGCGCTCTCGCGTGTTCCATCGCCTCCGCCGACTCCGAGCCAGCGAGCATTCGGGCGATCTCCCTGGCCCGATCCTCTCCCTCTATCTCAAAGACTTCAGTATCGTCGCCGTTTCTCCGCACTACGAAATGCTGTTCCGCCATGGCGGCTATCGCCGCCTCGTGTGTGATGAGAATTATTCTGCAGTTCCTCGAAAGCTCCCGGAGTTTTTCTCCCGCGAGAAGGGCTGTCCGGCCGCCGAGACCCGCCTCCACCTCGTCGAATACGAGGACGCCCGGAAGCCTGTCGCGGTCGGTCGAAGCCTGAATGGCGATCAGTATGCGGCTGAGTTCCCCTCCGGACGCCGACTTGTTCACCTGATTCGGCGCGCCTCCGCTTTGAGAGAGTGTGAAAGAGGCGCTCTCCGCGCCTGACGCGCGCACCTTGTCGAGCCTGGCGATCTCGGCGTTGAATTTCGAGTCCCCCATCGCGAGATCCGCAAGATGTCCGTTCACCCTCTCCGTGAAGACGGACGCCGCGCGCTCTCTCA
>JAISQP010000133.1 GCA_031274115.1 Synergistaceae bacterium | reverse complement strand
CCGCAGGATCACGACTTCGGCGGGGAGACGTCGTTCGTGCGAATCGGCGACGACGTGGTAATCCGCGAAAACGTAACGATACACAGAGCTACGGGCGAGGGCAAAGCAACGACAGTAGGACGCGGAACCATGCTGATGGAGGGCTGCCACCTCGGCCATAACGTCCGGATTGGCGCCGGCTGCACCATAACCAACAAGGCGGGTTTTTCCGGGCACGTTCAATTGGGCGACTGCGTCGTGGTGGGAGGGATGGCCGGTTTTCATCAGTTCGTCAAGGTTGGAGATTACGCGATGATAGGCGGTCTTTCGAAGATAACAAAGGATGTTCCCCCCTACTCGATGGTAGACGGAGTCCCGGCGCGTGTGCGCGGCCTCAACACGGTTGGCCTGAGAAGGCACGGTTTCACTCAGGAACAGAGGACGCGGATAAAAAACATCTACAAGCTTCTTTACGACAGGCACATATGGCGCAAAGACGCCATAGACGCTGTGCTGAACAGCTTCCCTGACGACGGGTTCGCAATCGGCATAGTATCGTTCGCCCGCTCTCTCAGAAGAGGGCTCATGAAGTGGGCAGGGTCGGGCATGGGAATGGATGACACGGAATGATACGTCTTGTCGGTATGGACGTCGACGGTACTCTCACAGACGGCGGGATCTACATGGATGCCGCCGGGGGCGAGTTCAAGCGTTTCAACGTGAAGGACGGCGCCGGCATAGTAAGTCTTCTGCGATCGGGGGTGGAGGTCGCCTTTATCAGCGGCCGCCGATCCGGGGCGACGGACCGCAGGGCCCAGGACCTGGGGGTGACCCGCGTGATCAACGGAACGCCGGACAAACTCCCAGATCTGACTGCCATCGCCGCAGAACTCGGGCTGGACGCCTCAGAGGTCGCCTTTATCGGAGACGACGTTCAGGACGTATCGTGCATGAAGTGGGCCGGACTGGGGATAGCTGTCGCGGACGCCTCCGCCGAGGCTCTCGGCGCGGCTGACTGGATAACCCCGAGGGACGGAGGCGCCGGCGCGATTCGCGACGCCGCGGATTACATCGCGAGGATCAACGGGAGAACGAACTTAAGAGAATGACAAGACTCCGTTCGCCGATAAAAATCCCGATACTCGATCGCTTTGTGCTGGGGCAGATGCTGGCCCCGTTCCTATTCGGCATCATGTCGTTTACCGTCATTCTCGTCGCCGGAAACCTCCTCTTCAAACTTGCGGACCTTGTCATTCAAAGGGGCGTCTCGCTGGGAATAGTGACGAGGCTTTTTCTTTACTCGCTTCCCGCCGTGATCGTCCTGACGATTCCGATGAGCTGCCTTTTGGCGTCGCTGTTGGGTTTCGGCGGAATGTCCGCTAACTCGGAGATTGTCGCTCTTAAATCGGCCGGCGTGTCGTTCGGGCGCATCGTGCGCCCACTGGTCGTCGCGGGCGCCGTAATATCCGTCGCGGCGTTCGCTATGAACGAGACCGTCGTCCCTCTGAGCGAGCGGGCGGCCGCGAACGTCCTGCGTTACGAGGTCTTCCGTTCAGTCCCGCCGGTCTTCAGAGAAAACGTCTTCATCCGCGACGAGTCGGAAGGGGTCTTGCGGCGCGTTCTTTACATACGGACCGTACGGCCGGGGACGGGCGAGATGAGCGACATCCTGGTCCAGGAGTTCGAGGGCGGCAAGATAAACAGACTGATAACCGCGCCGAGGGGAAACTGGATCGACGGTTCCTGGTGGCTCTACGACGGCAATGTGTTCGAGGTCCGGCCGGACAACTCGGTCGCCATGCTCTTCAGCTTCGAGAAGCAGAGATTGAACCTCGCGATTACGCCTCATAATATGGACGCCAATTCTTCCGACCCTTCGGCCATGAGCCTTCGGGAGCTTTACGCCACTATAGCGAACGCCTCGCTGCAGGGAAACGACACCGGCAAACTGAGGATGCTCCTGCATCTTCGCATAGCTGTGCCCTGGGCCAGCGTGGTCCTGATCTTAGTCGGCGCGTCGGTGGGCAGCAGGCCGCAGCGGTCGAGCTCGAGCATCGGCCTCGGTCTGGCCGTGATAATTGTTTTTTCGTACTACGTGATCATGTCGCTCTTTAAATCTCTCGGAGAGGCCGGATTTATTCCGGTCATACCGGCGGCATGGGCGCCGAACGCGTCTTTTCTGATAGTCGGCTCGATTTTGGCAAGACGCGCTAATAGACTGGGATAATAAATATATAGAGGGCTTTAAAAGCCTGAAGAGTGACTGATGAAAAACCTAAACCGCTGTATCCGCAAATGGGTTTGATGATTTTGCTCAGGAGGAGGTAGTTTTATGTCTGTTGCCCTGATTGCGGGGGAAGGCGCATTGCCGGAGACGATAGCCGCGCGGCTCGCCGCGGAGGGAAACAAACCCTTCGTCTACGCTCTAAGAGAGGATTCCGGCGCGTTTTCCCCCAACGCGCGCGAGGTTTTGCCTCTGTTTCGGGTCGAACTCAAGTCGACGCTGGTGGATATGACGTCTCGCGGTGTGCGCAAGGTGATTTTTGCCGGAGTCGCGCCAAAGGCGCTCATATACAGACCGGAGATGCTGGACGGCATGGCGCTGGAGTTCCTCGCCGGACTTGGCGCGCGCGATGACCATTCCCTCCTGGGCGGCCTGGTGACGCTGGTGGAGAAGGCGGGATTCGAGGTCATCGGCTATCGGGACCTGCTCTCCGACATGCTGGCGCCTCGCGGACTCATAGCCGGAAGGCCGCCGTCCGCGAGCGAGACGGAGGATATCGGATATGGAGTGGAGATAGCCGGCAAAGTGCTGCCGCTCTCATTCGGACAGAGCGTCGTAGTGAGCCGTAAATCCGTAGTTGCCGTAGAAGCCATGGAGGGGACGGACGCGGCGATTCTACGGGCCGGGTCGCTGTGCGGCGGAGGAGTAGTAGTAAAGATGATGAAGCGCGGTCAGGACGCGCGCTATGACATACCCGTGGTAGGGCCTGGGACTCTTCGCTCGATGGCGGAGGCCGGGCTCTCCTGCCTCGCTGTCCAGGCGGACTGGACGCTGATTCTGTCGCCTGACGAGTTCCGTCGGACGGCCATTGAGGGGAAGATGTCGATAACAGGGGTGGATTACTGATCTTGGGCGGCGAAGGGACTCTTTTTGTGAGCGCTGGGGAGGTCTCCGGCGATCACTATATCGCGAAGGTGTGCGAAAAATTACGCTCGATGGGGCGCCGCGGGCGAACCTGCGGGCTCTGCGGAGCGGAGAGCAGGGAGGCTGGGATCGAGGCGCTTTGGGAGAGCGAGCGGCTGCAACTGATGGGCTTCGCCGAGGTGTTCGGCGCGATTGGGAACATACTCAGGCTCCTGGGCGAGATGACAAAGACCGTGCTGGATATGCGCCCGCGCGCGATTGTCCTCGCCGACAGCCCGGACTTTCACCTTCCGCTTATCAGGAGACTCCGACGGGGGGGATACTCGGGGAAAATTTTTTACATATCGCCTCCCTCTGTCTGGGCATGGCGAAGTTATCGGGTCCACGACCTGAGAAGCCTTGTGGACGAATGTCTGCCTCTTTTCTCCTTCGAGCACGAATACCTGAAAAAATCTGGAACGGCGAGCTTCTGGACGGGGCACCCTCTCTCGGAGGAGCTTTCCGGCTGGTCGCCGGACCCCAGGACGGTGATAAGCGGAGTAAAAGGGGCTTCTCTTTCATCCCCGGAAAAGATCGTAGCGCTCCTGCCCGGCAGCCGAGGGATGGAGATCGAACAGCTCTATCCGCCGCTCTCCGAAACCTATGACTCGCTCGCCCGTAACGGCTTTTCACCTGTATTCTCCGTTGCGCCGGGACTGTCGGAGAGCGCGAGAAATTTCCTGCTCTCCGGGATGTCGTCCTCCGGGCAAAATTACTACGAGGGTCCAGGAAGGGATTTGCTCGCGATCTCGAAGGCCTCCGCCGGGGCAAGCGGAACGGCGACCGCCGAGGCGCTTCTTTTGAGGCGCTATATGGTCGTGCTGTACAAGTTGAAGCCCCTCTCCGCGTTGATAGGAAAAATTTTCCTGAGCAGGCTCTTCTTCGCAATCCCGAACATTCTGGCCGGCGAGATGTTCTACCCGGAGCTGCTGCAGCGGAACGCCACGGGCGCAAACGCCGCGAGGGAGCTCCTGGGCTGGCTTGACCTGAACGACGGGGCGAGGGCCGCCAAGGAGGCCAGGATGGATGAACTGGCGTCAAAGATGGGCGGCGGCGGAGTTTACGATTTCTGGGCCGGCAGAATATTGGAGGCGGCATAGGTGAATCTCGCCGCGGCTGATTTCAAGCCATATCTGAGGGCTCTTGAATACTGCCGGCCATACGCCGCGAGGCTGACGTCCGCGCTCGTCTGCATGGCTTTTTCCGCCGCCTTCGGCATCATCCCCCCATGGCTCGTAAAGAACGTGATCGACGACGTGCTCGCCAAGGGCGACAGCGCCATGCTGGACGCGATAGCCTTCGGCATGGTGGCGCTCTACGCGCTGAAAGCGGCCTTCAGCTACGGATATACTTACCTCATGGCGTGGGTCGGGCAGAAAGCCATAATGACCCTCCGCCTCGAACTCTACGACAAAACGCAGAAGCTCTCCCTCCGCGTCCTGTATCACAGACGCGCCGGCGAGTTTCTGTCGCGCATCACAAACGACGTGGCGACTCTTCAAAACGTCATATCCTCCGCCGCTGTCGACCTCGCGGTGCAGAGTTTCAACTTCGTCGGCATACTCGGCTTTTTGTTTTTTATCAACTGGAAGCTCACTCTCTTCACATTTATAGTCATACCCGTCGCGGCGTTCGCGATCGACAGGGTCTCGGCGAGTCTGAGAAGCGTGGGGAGCGATATACAGGAACAGCTCGCCCAGCTATCGGCCGTCGCCCAGGAGGCGCTGTCGTCCATAAGGATCGTGCGCTCTTTTTCAACTGAAAAGTTGGAGTACAACCGTTTCGACGAACAGAACAAAAAACATTTCAAGGCGCTGATGAGGGGCGCTCAGACCAGGGGCCTGCTCGAAGGTTTCGTGGAGGTTCTCCTCTTCGCCGCCATGGCGCCGATTCTCTGGATGGGCGGGCGTGACGTGATCGAAGGGAGGCTCACCTCGGGAGAGCTAGTGGCGTTCCTCATATATCTCGGTCTGCTCGTGCAACCCGTCAGGGCGATATCGCGCGTTGTAAGCGCGATACAGCAGGGCGTCGCGTCCGCGGACCGGATATTCGAGATACTGGACGAGCGCGACGAAATATCGACTCCGGCCTCGCCTGTCACTCTTCATGATATGCGAGGCGAGATAGCCTTCGAAGACGTATGGTTCGCCTACGAAGAGGACCGATGGATTCTATCCGGGCTCAACTTCAGAGTCGAGCCTGGGGAAAGAATGGCGGTCGTCGGCGCCACCGGCGCCGGCAAACGACGATAGCGGATCTCCTGCTGCGCTTCTATGATCCGGCCAGGGGACGGATACTGATTGACGGAGTTGATCTGCGGGAGCTGGATCTTTCCGTGTACAGGCGCAGGATCGGGGTAGTCCCTCAGGACCCGGTTCTTATGAAGGGAACTCTCGCCTATAACATATCTTACGGATATCCTGGCGCCTCCGCGGCGGCTATTGAAAAAGCGGCCGCGATGGCGGGCATAGACGAATTCATCTCCTCTCTGCCGAAAGGCTACAACGCGGAGGTCGGGGAGCGCGGCGTCACTCTCTCCGGCGGGCAGAGACAGCGGGTCGCCATAGCGAGAGCTATAGTCCGGGATCCGGCCATACTCCTGATGGACGAGGCGACCTCGTCGCTCGACGCGATGGTCGAATCCCAGGTACAGGCAGCGATGAACAAAGCCATGACGGGACGCACGTCGCTGGTCATAGCGCACAGACTCTCCACCATCAGGGAAGCGGACCGGATACTCGTTCTGGACGAAGGGCGGGTTGCCGAGGAGGGCAGCCACGACGAACTGATCTCCGCCAGAGGAGGGTACTTCCGCCTTTATTCCCTGCAGAGCGGGGGAGCCCGGCAAAATTCGCCCGGGACAGCGGAGGAGAGTCCGGATGCCTGACGTTCTAAACAGCTATCTCCGATACGCGAGAGGCGAAAAAAAAGGGTTCTCGATCTGGTCCTCGCTCGACTTCCTTGGCTGTCTGGCCCGCCCGCTGATAAAGGTACGCAACGCGCTCTACGACCGCGGAGCGCTCTCCAGCCTGGACCCGCCCATACCTGTGATAAGCGTCGGGAACCTCTGCCACGGGGGCACAAACAAGACGCCGATGGTCGAGATGTTGTCGCGCAAGCTGATAGAGGCCGGCTTCAAGGCGGGGATAGTCAGCAGGGGCTACGGAGGCGCCACGAAGTCTCCTCTATGGGTCGGGCAGGATAGCTGGAGTTCTGACAGGATGATAACCGGG
>JAISQP010000082.1 GCA_031274115.1 Synergistaceae bacterium | reverse complement strand
CTGACGGACGATCTGCTTTTGATATTTGTGGAGATGAGCAAGCTGAAACAGGCGTTCGCGGAGCTGCGGGCGAAGGCGAAGCGCGGCGAGCTGGACGGCGCGGACTTGACGACGCGCCTTGCGCTGTGGGGAGCGTATGTTACGAACGAGGGGGTGGATATCGTGTCTGAGGTTATGGAGAAGGACAAGGTTTTTTCGGAGGTGATGGAAGCCGAGAAAGATTACTGGGGAGAGAGCCGCAACCGTTTCATCCAGATGATGCAGGAGAAGCACGAGCGCGACGCCATCTGGGAACGCAAAAACGCCGAAAAAAAAGCGCTTGAAGCAGCAAGAAAAGCAATTGAAAAGGACATGGCCAAGGGTATAGCCGAGGGCAGGGCTGAAGGTAAAGCCGAAGGCATAGCTGAGGGTAAGGCCGAGGCTCTGGCTAAGGTGGCTTTGAATCTTCTTCGCGCTGGGGTCGATGTCGACACGATCTCTAAAGGGACGGGGTTGTCCGTTGACGAGATAAAATCCCTGGAGTGACGCGGTTTTCTTTAGAGGAAACCTGCGCGCGCACTTCGGAAAAGAGCGACCACCCCGTCGCCTTCGGCGCCACCCCTCCGAGGAGGGGAATTGGGAGAGTGACGGGGTGGTCTCGTGTGCGTCAGATTATCCTGAACGCCCCGCTCAATACGCACCTGCGCATGCGGCAGAAGGACTCCGGCGAGGTCGCGCCCTGCCCCGTGGCGGTCGCTATGGTCAGCGTGACGGGACAGTCGGAGTCCGCGCCTAGGCTGCAGTAGGCTGGGGCGTTTTTGACAAACATCGTCGTCTCTATCTCGCGGGCCATCTTGCTCATATGGTCTATGTTCGTGCTGTAGATGACGGCGGAATGGTGGAACCCATGCTCCAGGCGCTTTGCCATCGCGAGCGCCTCCTCGAAATCGGCGACCCTTATGAGCGGCAGCACCGGCATCAAGAGCTCCTCCTGCGCGAATGGGTGATCCTCTGTGGTCTCGACGATTATCAGCCTCACCGACAGCGGCACCTTCAGGCCGATCTTCTCGAGTATATAGGTGGCGTCCTTTCCCACAAAGTTCTTGTTCGGAGTGTTATCCCCGTTCAGTATCGCCCGTTCGAGCAGCTCTATTTCCTTTCTGTCCCTGAGCTCGTAGGCGCCGTGTTCCAACATGCGCTTTTTCAGGTCGTCGGCCACGCAGTTGACGACTATGAGTTCCTTTTCGCAAACGCACAGCAGGTTGTTGTCGAAGGACGCGCCGTTCACCACCCCTTTGCCGGCGATGTCGAGGTTCGCCGTCTCGTCGACCACGACCGGCGGGTTGCCCGGCCCCGCTCCGACCGCCGGTTTCCCGGAGGTGAGCGCCGCGTGGACGACGCCAGGGCCGCCAGTCGCCGAGATCAGGCGCACTTTGGGATGCTTCATGAGTTTGCCCAGGTTGTCCATAGACGGATCTGTGAGCGCGGACACCAGGTTGTCCGGAGCGCCGCAGGCCCGGAGAGTATGGGCGATTATCCCGACCGTGCGGAGCGAGACGTTTACGGCCTTCGGGTGCGGCGCGAATATTACGGAGTTTCCGCCGGAGATCATGCAGATTGCGTTGTGGATAACGGTCGCCACCGGGTTGGTACATGGGATAATCGAGGCTATTACGCCGTAGGGAGCGTGCTCCTCCAGCACGAGGCCCTTGTCTCCAGTGATGGCGTTCGGCTTGATGCTCTCCGGTCCTGGCGTCTTCTCGATCGTGACGCTCTTCTTGATTATCTTGTCGCGCAGGTTGCCCATGCCGGTCTCCTCGACCGCCATCTTGGCTAGCGACTCGATGTGCGGCCTCAGATCGGCCCGTATCTCCTCGACGATCTGGCTGCGTCTTTCGAGGCCGAAGTCGCGATGCCATATCTCCTGGGCTTTTGCGGACGCCGCGACATATCCGTCCACGTCGCAGCCGGCGGTTCCGGGAAGACCGCCTGGCTCGTTCAGCGCGTCCCCGAGCTTACTCAAGACCCTCTGAACGATTGAATCGATATCTGGGCGCTGACTCATCTCAATCACTTCTCCTTATGTTTAAGAGATCTTTATATGCTTTATATACTATACAATTTTTTATGACTGTTAAGTTTGCTCATTGGGCAGAGGCGGCAAAAAATTTTCGAGCGAACGGAGTGAATCGACGTCCGACACGATGTCGGACGAGCGACAAAGTAAGCGTAAAGACGCTGCTCTTTGGCGGCTTTACGCGGCATGGAAGTACTTTTGTCGCGGTTCGATTCACGCAGTGAGCCGAAAGTTTTCTGCTTCATCTTGAAACAACTTTATAGCCATATAATTTTTTGGTTTCATTTTTTTTCAAAGAGACTGACCGCGGCGTCCGCGACGGACAGGTCCTCGTCGATCGCGCCTCCGCTGACTCCTATCGCGCCTACTATTTCGCCTCCGTCACGGAGCAGCCTGCCGCCGCCGATGATGGAGAAGAATTCCGGCTCGTTCTGGACGCCGTAAAACGGCGCTCCCGGCTGCGCGAGCGGTGTGATGTCCTTCGTGTCGAGCTGTATGCGCACCGCCGATCTCGCCTTGCTCTGCGCGTGCGCGATGCTCACCAAGAGCGCGCCCTCCATGCGATGGAGAGCTACCAGCTCGCCCGACGCGTCAACTATGGCGAACACCAGTTTCTTGCCGATGCTCTCGGCCTTTCGTCTCGCCTCCGAGAGGAGTTCGAGCGCCGTATCCAGATTCAGTTTTTTCACTCCGTGTCCTCCGCTCTGAGTCTTTGTCTCGCTTATCCCGCCTGTCCGGCTGACCACTTCTTTCGTTATCAGCTCCACGCTGCTCTCCACGTCGACCTTGTGGGCGAACGCGAAGAGAAAATCAGAAAGCCTGTTGATGTACCTGTACGCCTGTGGTTCGATATCGCCGTCAGGCTCGAGAAGCTGAAGCGCCCAGCGCTCCGCCCTTCTCGCCATGGCGCGGGCCATGTGAATCGCCCCGCCCGCCGGGGACTCCCCGGGGTTTACGAAGCTGTCGCCCATCGGGTATTCCTCGAGTATCACGTCTATCCTCTTTTCCAGCTCCTCCGGGTTCGGCGCCGGCTGAGGCTTCTTGCCCCTCGCGACATAGGCCATCAGCCTCACCAGTCCGCCCTGAAACTCGTTTATCTCGTCCCTGACGGAGGCGGGAGCGAGGCTCCGCGCGAGGCCGAGAGCGGCGTTCAGTTCGTCGAGCGCCCCGTTGGTCTCTATGTGCGGGTCGTTTTTGCCCACGAGAGTTCCGTCCCAAAGGCGTGTCTTTCCCGCGTCACCGGTTTTAGTGTAGATTTTTGGCATCCAGCTTATCCTCCATCCGACGATTTATACGATCCTGAAGGAACCCGACAAAACGCACCTTCTCGTTCTGCAGAAGGAGAGCGGCGTCGTGGGCCCCTGTCCGGTAGTCGTCGCTATTGTAAATGCCGTTGGACAATCACCGTTATATCCTATCGATGAAAACGACGGCGCGTTTTTCGTGAAGAGAGCCGTCCCGATAGCCCTCGCCATCACGCTCATGTTGTTGATGTTCGTGCTGTGTATCGCGGCGGAATGGCGATTCGACCGCTCTGTCCTCACGGACGCGGCGAGCCCGTCCGCGAAGTCCGCAACCCTCACTATCGGGAGTATCGGCGCGAGAAGCTCCTCCTGCACGAACGGGTGCGACTCTCCGGTCTCCACCAGGATCACCCGCGCGTCCGCGGCCGATATGCCCGCCTTCGAGAGCATGCAGCCCGCACTGCGGCCCATCATGCTCCTCCTGGCCCTGCCGTCCTTGAAAAGAACGTCGAGAAGGCGCCTTACGTCCCTTGGGTTCGGCAACAGAAGAGCCCCTTCGGCCGTCATGCGTCCGACGAGTTCGTCTGCGGCGCGGTGGACCACGAAGAGCGACTTTTCCCCGACGCACGAGGCGTTGTTGTCGAAGGAGCAACCAGAGACTAAGTCCCGCGCGGCTGCTCCGAGATCCGCCGTCGAGTCCACCAGAACAGGAGGATTTCCGGGGCCGGCCGCAATCGTCGGTTTTCCTGACCTGAGCGCGGACGAAACGGCGCTCCGGCCTCCCGTAACGCAGAGCAGCGATACGGATTCGTGGTTCATGAGGCCCTCCAGATTCTCCAGCGACGCGCTGGAGACCGCCGAAACGAGACCTTCGGGCGCTCCGAGCTTTACCAGCGCCGCCGAGAGCATTTCCGCCGCGCGCGCTGTCGTCCTCGCTGCCGACGGATGCGGAGCGAATACGACGCCGTTCCCGCCCGATATCATGCAGATTGCGTTGTTAATCGCCGTAGCCGCCGGGTCGATCGATGGAGTCAGCGACGCGATAACCCCAAATGGCGACAGCTCCTCGATCGCGAGCCCGTGATCTCCCGTGAGCGCGTTCGCCCTGAAAAACTCCGGGCCCGGCGTCCATTCGATCGCGAGACGGATCTTGGCCGCCTTGTCATCCGCCCTTCCCATGCCGGTCTCCTCGATGGAGAGTTCCGCGAGCTCGCGGACGGATTCCCCGCTCAGAAGAGCCGCCCTCGCCCCGTTTATTATGCCGGTGCGGGACGCCAGGGAGAAATCCCACTGCCACGCGAGTTGCGCCTTTACCGCGGCAGTCACGGCGGAATCGACCAGCCCGAAGGAAACGGAAAACTCCGCATCTCCATCTTCCCCAAGAATTGCCGCGACCCTGCGCGCTATTTCCCGTACAAGCTTCTCATCGTCCGCCATAGAGCCCATCGGAGAGACCTCCGTATTTTTTAAAGCACCAGCACTCGCTCGTCGATATCGGTCTGGTCGACGATCCCGACTATCGCCGCGTCAATGGGGTTGTCGTAGGATTCAGACGCCGCGTTCCTGGCCGAACTCCCGGATGTATAGAGGATAAGCTCTCCGGCGCCGGCACCTACAAGGTCCACCGAAACCAAGAATTCGCTGCTTCCTCTCGATGGGATGAGGCTGCCTCCCTCTCCGGGTTTCAGCTTCTGAACGAGCAGAAGCTTATGTCCCCGAAGCCTTTCGTCCTTGCGGGTCGCCACGACGGATCCAACCACCCTGCCGAGATTCATAAAACCACTCCTTCATTTTTAAGGGCGTCCAAAACCTGCCTCACGTCCGCCACGTTGCCGATGAACGCCATTGACACCACGTTCTGAGGGCAGTTGCCCACGACCTCCGCCACATAGACGGGGCTGATCTTCGCCCCGATGTCGGCGGCGTAAAATATCTCCGGAATAGTGCCCTGCACCATCAGGACAGCGCCCCAGGAGAGTGATTTCAGCTTCTCCTCCTCGGAGGAAGCCCGACCGAAGCTCATTCGCCTGGTGAGCATCTTCCTCACAGATTCCGACGGGGCCAGTATCAGTTTATGACCGAGCGCCACCCGAAGCCCACCTCTCCTTCACAGTGAACTCTTCTCTCTCCACAGGCGGGCCGCAATTCCAGCGGGCGTCACCATAAGGGGATGAGGGCATATATAAACCGGGAACCCAACGGTGTCGGAGAGAATTTCCTCCGCGCCCGGAAGCGCCGCGCCTCCGCCAACCGTCAGGATCGGAACTTTTCCGTAGTATCCGCTCAGTTCGAGATGGTTTTTCACTATCGTCGCCATCTTCTCGAGCGTGGGGCGCAACATCGGCACGAGATGCGGATGACGCTCTATGTCGCGCTTCATCTGTTCCGCCCTGTCGAAGTCGATGTCCTGAGCGCCCGCGAGCACCAATGTCATGTGAGTGCCCCCAGTTGGTTCGTCCGCCGAGTAAACGACCGCGCCGTTCTCGAGAATCGAGATGCCAGTCGTGCCTCCGCCTATGTCCACTATCGCGCCGTTTGACATTGCCAGCGCGTCGGAAGCCGCCGTCGGCTCCTCGTAGAGCCCCTCGCAACTGAAGCCGAGCGATTCGACCACGTTGGCGCAGACTCGCGCCGTTCGCTCGGATATCCCCGGCGGATAGGCGGCCGCGCCTATGCCGGAAACCTCGCGCCCTAACCTGCGCTGCATGCGATCCAGACATTTTCTCATCGCGTTAATCGCGGCCAGATAATCGACCACGACTCCGTCCCTGACCGAGGCTCCGGAGGACTCCATCTCCGCGCCGACCGGCTCGCCGTTCTCGTTGAGCGCCACCAGCACGGTATTGGTCGTTCCGAGGTCAAAACCGAGATACAGTTTTTTCCACTCAGCGAGCGGCGAATTTGTGGATAGTGAGGCTTCAAGGGGCGCGAGAAGCGTCCTAACTTTTTCCGGGTCATACGGCAAACCGTCGTCCGCAGTCTCCTCTTCGGCCTCCAGAGTTTCCTCTAATTTTTCGACGTCAGCCATCTTCCTCTAGCTGTCCCTGCCGCCGTTCGGTTCCTCGGCGTCATCGGGCGCGCGAACGGCCTTCACCTCGCCGTCGATCTCGCCGGCGGTAGGGAGAATACGCCCCACCTCGTCGTCCGGACGCGCTATTACGTGGGTGGATATTACCGAACCCACCCTGTTTGCGGCGGCGGCCCCGGCGTCGACGGCGGCTTTCACGGCTCCTACGTCCCCCTGCACCATCACGGTGACGAGGGCGCCTCCTGAGATTTTCTTGCCGACGAGGCGCACGTTAGCCGCCTTTACCATCGCGTCCATTGCCTCGACAGCGCCAACGAGCCCCATTGTCTCGATCATGCCGAGAGCTTCCAACATTATAAAAAGCACCCCCAATCTGAGGTATAAAAGCAATTAACCGCGCTTCGCTATTTCGGCTTCCTTCGGCGATTGCCAGGCTTGCGGCGCGGGGGATTTTTCTGCGGTTCAGGCTGAGCCGTCTCGTCCTGCCCCGCCGTCTTCGCCGTGTCAATAGCTTCAGCGGTTTCAGATGGCGGCGCGTCAGCCGGCTCGATTACCGACGGTTTTGGAAGGTCGCCCACGGAGACCATATCGTGCGGCGGTCTGTTCGCGAGGGACGAGTCCTCCTTTATCGCCGGGAGGTTTTGCGCGGGCTTCTCCCGGTGCTTGTCGAGCCAATCCGACGCGCCCTGCGTGTCCGCGTTCCAGACCATCGTGCGGCCGACGCCCTCTCCCGGCCTCGGTATCACGTCAGTGGACCAGACCCGCGCCACCTGGGACGACACGCTCTTCGCGACGTCTATCGCCGCCTTAACCGCGCCGACATCTCCTACGATCTTTATGGTAATGAGCCCCGAGCCCCGCGAGTTTTCCCGCCCGACAAGCTCGACGTTTGCCGCCTTGAGGGCCGCGTCCGCCGCGGTTACCGCCGATGCGAGCCCCACTGACTCTATAAAGCCCATGGCCTTGCCGCTCATAATCAGTCCCCCCCTTTCTGAATTTCCCGAAGCAGCGCGGCCGTCGCCATTTGAGCGAGCGACTCGAAGTCGCTGGATTGCGCCGTCTCCTCGGCGTGCTGTGCGGGTTTGACGTTTGCTCTTTCCGGAATAGGCTGGCTCTTCGATATTCTCGCCGCGGCCTGCCCCAGCCACCGCAACTGACCTGTCTCCGTCCCGGCAAGTTCGATATAAGGCTTGCCAGTCACGGAGACGAGAGCTATCGCGGCGTTCCCGTCCGGGCCTATGCCAATTCCCACTTCGAGCTGCGAGGAAAGGCAGGCCGAACGAGCGAGATCCTCCGCTCTGCCCTTCCTCACATCCCAAGCGAGCGGAGTTCCCTCCTCCTCACATCCGTCAGCAACCCTCCTCGCCTCGCTCTCCGGGCGGGAAGGATCCGTGACGAGCCATATGGAGGGCATCTTCTCGGGCAGCGCGCCGGACGAGCCGACGCGCCCGAACCAGGAACTCATCGCACGTCGGCGACGGATGAGAGAACAAGCCCCGTCGCTACGGCGTTTCTCGGCCCTTCGGTCGAGCGTATGTTCCCTCGCCCGGCAACTATGCCGTAGCGAGCCAAGGCGTCCGTTATCATGTTCGCGATCTCGAAATCTTTTGCCGAGCCTCCGACTAAGACCACGTAGTCCACCAGCCTTATGTTGTTGTTCGGCGCTACCTGCTCGAGCGCCCTTATCGCGTTTTTGACGAATACCTCCTGCTTTGCCTTGCGCCTTGTGGAGCGCACGCGCTCTACGTTGATGTTTCCGATCATGAGCGGCTGGAGCATATCGTTATCGTGCAGGAGCGACACCCTGCCGTACGCGGAGGGGTCGATCGGCTCGTTAAAGAAGCGAACCGTTCCGTCCTCCTGCCTGATGTGAAACGCGCTTTCCACGCGGCAGAGCGGGTTTCTCTTTATTGCCTCGGCAAGCTCCATGCTCTCTATGCCGAGCTCCGAAGCTATTATCGTGTTCACCATGTTGCCCGCCCCAGCCAGGTGCGTAAGCTCGACCGTCCCGTCAGTTCTCATGAACGATGCGTCCGAGCTTCCGGCGCCAAGATCGAGGATCGCGATCGGCGGCTTCGTGCCGGGAGTCGTCAGTGCGCCTCTTATAGCCATGTCGGCCTCAACTCCGCCAACCTCCACCTTCACACCGAGTTCTCTGGAGACGGCAGCGGCCAGCTTCTGCATGGGCAGTTCCTCCGTCTTTACCATGACGGCCAGCGCGACCCCCGACTCGAGCGAGAATTCGCCGGCGACGCCCCCAACGACCTTCTGAGGGACGAGCGTGTCCACCGCGAGAAGATCCCTGATGTACACGTCGCCTATCGGAATCTCGGTCAGGTCGGACATGGTGCGGCGCACCCTCTCCATCATGCCGCCCACGTTCGTTCCCGGCTGGCCGAATATATTGTCCACCGGGTAACAGGCGAGGACAGCGCTCTGTATCGCGTCCGCCCCATCCTCCACGTTGACGGTTCTCTTGCCCTGGGGTCCGATGACATAAAGCTCGCCGGCAGGTATGCGGCGCTCCTTGACCTCGCCGAGCGGCGTACGGATTACCACTGCCGAGCGATTGCCCACAAGCGCGCGGGCAACTGGGACGATCTGTTTCGTCTCCTCAGGGGAGAGCTCGAAGAGCGTGGCTATGTCGTATGGGTTCGCCAGGAGTTCCACGACGCGTCCCGGAGGAGCGACCTCCACGCAACAGCGCATTCCTATGGGCACTCTGTCAATGGCGGAGACCTCGTCGACGATCGGGATCACGCATGGGAGTCTATTTACTATTAGAACGCCGTCGTCGGACTGACATATCGCGGCCGTGACCCTCACGCCCCGGTCTATCGCGCGGCGTAACCCGACTGCCACGGCCTCATAGTCAAATCTCGCCTCTATAACGGGTATCACTGTCTCCTCCGATTCGATCGTCAGAAGATCCTCGAACGAGACCGTCACCCCAAGACCGACGCCCACGCCTCCGGGCGTCGACGGGTTATGTCCAATCATTGTCGACTCGGTAACTATCGTCTCTGTAACCGTCTCCATCGCCACATCCCCTATAACCGGGGCGGCTTTGTTGAGGCGGATAACGTCGACCGCTCCGAACTCGTCGCGCCTGAAACCGGCCTTCTCGAGCGCCATGCCAAGCGATGAGCGCAGCCCGGCTATGTTTTGCAGCGTCCCCTTGATTCCGGTGGTCGCGCTGATTCCCGTGGCCAAAAAGGACACGTCTCGCCCCCTGACGAGCGCAAGGGCGGTCTCGGTCGTCGCGTTACCAATGTCGATACCAGCAACAATCGCCATCAATAAATCAGCCTTTCTTGAAAAAGCCATAAATCTCGAGGCTCTCGCGGAGCCCCGAGATTCCATTTTTTATCTTTAATCTGAGGAGGGCAAATCTCCCTTGAGGAGCTTACGTCTCTCGTAGACGTCGGCGGCTTCGCGAACGAAGTTAGCGCTCACGGCAGCCCCGAACTTATTCTGAAGCTCGTCGGCTATCGCGAAGAGCTCTTCCTTAGTCGAGCGGTGCGGACGGAGGCTGTTATATATCTCGAGGATTCTCGCGTCTGGAACCTTCGTGAGTTCGCCCGCCCTGCCGAGGTTTAGCGCAATCTGTGTGCGCCCCGCGGACGAGGCGATCTCCCCCTGCATCTTGAGAACTTCCGGGCTGATGCGGAAGTCATCGAAACCAACCTTGCCGCTCTCGACGTTCTCGAGAGTCAGTTCCTCGAACGGAATGCCGCGAGGACTCTTCAAGAGATCCTTGCGCTTCACGCCGAGAGGATAGTCAGCAGCGGTAATTCCGCTGCCCGACGGTGACGCGGACCCGACCGAATAGCTGCCGCCGTTTCCGTTGAAACCCTTCAGAACCTGGCGCACTACGTCGGCTATAAGCTGTTCATTCACCTGTGCCATTTATTCATCCCCCCTATTCGAAAGACACCGACAGCTCCTGCGGAGCTTTCGAACGATCGACGAAGCTCGCCTCCTTGTTGTGAAGGAGCGCTGCAAGTCCCTGATAGCGCGGACGCGCCATCGGGTCGTTCTTGGTCGGAACCGGGCTCGGGCTCTCTCCCTTCGCGTACTTGGCGGAGTTTTTGCCTATTGCGCGGAAGGTCGGAAGATCGATGATAGGCGCCTGCGGGAACAGCTCCAGGTTGGAGAGCGGCGCCAAGTCGCGCTGATGGATTATCGACGTTCCGCGCGAGAGTATGCCGATGCCTATGCCGGAACCTGAGAGCTTTGCCGCGAGGTGCGACATGAAAGCTACGTCCGCGGTGTGATAAACGCGGATTACCCGGACATGAAGGCCCTCTTCCTCCGCGCCGGCAAAGACCTGGCGCAGGACTTCAGCGAGCGGAATTCCTGTAATTGTTTTTTTGAAGGTAGTCGCAAACGCGGGCGATATAGCAAGAACGACCTCTTTCGGATCCGTGCCGCGGGATGCTTTGCCTTTTTCTGCAAATTTTACGCCCGCCACCTCTTCGGGAGCGGCGGTAGCGACAGTTGAACTAGAGCCGCCGCCTGCGATTTCGGCAAGAACTTCCGCTACGATTTTCTCCAGCAGTTCAGGATTGATCTGCATATCTGGTTCCCCCCTTCTCCTTAGACATCCTCAGCACGAACTGCCCACGGAATCGCCTTGACCTCTTCCCAGCGCTCGTTGGACATCTTGTATCCCGTCCCAGGACCGCTGTAGGTGTTCGGGTCATTGACGGCGCTGTAGACCGTTCCGTCGCTGTCGATCCAGGCGGACGTCTGCAGGTAATCCCCCGCAACGCGCTGCCGCATCATCAGCACTATCGCCTCCGCGACATCGCGGAAGCCACGCTTGGCCAACGCCTTCGCGACATCGAGACCGGTGATGCCCTCCTTCATGAGGCGCTCTGTCGCCTTCAGGTCCTCGGGCACGTTTCTGTCGCCGACATCCCTGGAGCCGTGAGCGTACGTCGCGAGCTCCACTTCCTCATCGGTGATCGGCGGGAAGCCGAGTTCGTCGAAGACAGCCTGCAGCGCGCGGGCGGCCTTGTTGCGGACGGCGATTACGGCCTCCTCGCTCACCGGGCGAAGCCCGCCGTCGATCTTGAAGTCGCGCTGTATGGAAAGGAAGTCGTCCATGTCGTCGATATCCCAGTTGGAGCCGGCGAACATATTGTCATAATTCGGCTCAGCGGCGTAACCGGAGTAGATGAGGTCGGTTCCGGGGAAGAGCTGAGGGACGGTGCGAGCGGTGCGGCGCTGGTCGGAATGGGAGAATGTCTGGTCATTGCC
>JAISQP010000041.1 GCA_031274115.1 Synergistaceae bacterium | reverse complement strand
ATGAGGCCCGTCAGGATGCTCAAGGGTATTTCCGTCGAAACCAGATTGCGGGCGAGGGTGTCCACCATCACCAGAAAAGA
Organism: Synergistaceae bacterium; assembly: GCA_031274115.1. Next base: position 2,906 of record JAISQP010000041.1, on the reverse strand, counting down.
CGCCCCGAGCAGAGCGGAGACAGGCAGGATGCGCCTGTTGTCCTCGCCGGCGATCAGCCGCGAGAGATGCGGAATTATCAGGCCGACCCAGCCGATAGTTCCGCTCAGGCAAACCGCCGAAGCCGTCAGGACAGTGGAGCAGACGATGACGAGGCCTCTAAGTTTGTTCACGTTCACTCCAAGCGCCATGGCTTCGATATCGTCAAGGGAGAGCAGGTTGACGCGCCAGCGCAGCAACAGCAATACGCACGCCGCGGGAAGCATGGCCGGCGCCGTCGAAGCGACGCTCGCCCATTTCGTCGCCGAGAGACTCCCCATCAGCCAGAAGACGATGGACGGAAGCTCTGATTCGGAGTCCGCCATGTACTTCAATATGCCCTGAACAGCGCCCATAAAGCCGGAGATAATTATGCCCGAGAGCACCAGCATCAACACGGTCCGGTTTCTCATCAGCCTTGGCAGGGATATGGCCAGCAGCGTCGCCGTCATGCCGGAGATGAACGCGAAAAGCTGAACGCACCAGCCGGGCAGGTGCGTCAGAATGGCTATGGACGCGCCCACTCCGGCGCCCTCCGAGACGCCGAGGAGATCGGGAGAGACGAGCGGTTTTTTGAAGACCCCCTGATACGCGCCGCCGGAAAGCGCCAGCGCGGAACCCGCGAGAATCGCCGCCGCCACGCGAGGCAGCCGTATTATCAGCACCACGTCCCTCATAGCGCCCGTCCACGTCTCGTCGACCCGCGCGACTGTCGACGCCAATATCCTCAGGACCTGCGCGAAGGGAACCGCGAAGCGCCCTGACGCCAAAGCGACGGAGGAGCACACGAACAGGAGAAGTCCCAGCCATATAAAAATAAAATCTCCTCTTGATTTTTTACTTTTCCCCATTATTCCCCCGCTTGAGCGCCCATTGCCAGCCATATTTTTACGCAAGGAATTATTTATGGATTATAACCTGAATACCCGGTGATTGCAACAGAGTTCCATTTTCCCATTTTCTAACGTTTTCTAAATATATAACCGATACGCGAACAAATGTGAGAGAATATTATGCGCCATAGGGCGTAAAAAAATCAAAATACGAGGAGGGGCTATTATGAGAGAGAAGAACTGGGGCAAAATAACGGACCTCGAGACGCTGGACGCGTCGGCGCTCGCGCCTGGCGTCACGAAGCGAAATATCTTCGGGCCGGACGCTTTCTGGGACGACTACGTCATGCGTCACTTCGTAATGCCGGAGGGCGCGGAGATTCCAATGCACTCGCATGACTGGGAGCATCTCGCTCTCGCGCTCGGCGGACACGGAGAGGTGGAGGTCGACGGCAGCCGCTACGACCTCGAAAACGGCAACTGGGCCCGCGTCCCCGCAGGCGCCAAACACTCGTTTCGTAACATCGGAGGAGGCGACTTCACGTTTCTGTGCATAGTCCCGGTTCACGGCGACCCGCACGCGAAGAAGACGAGCATGAGGGCTGAGCGCAGGAAAAGGAAAGCGGCGGCCACACACCGCCAGACCGAGGAACCGTCCTGGATGTAATCGGAATAAGACCGAACGCGAACGCAGTGGGAAACTGATTTTACTGTCATTCGTGCGAGGTTCGGGGGTCGCGCCGCAAGCTTTCATAATTGAGCTATCCATGAGATAATATGCAAATAAATTCTCTTGGGGGATTGGTCATGATTGGGAAAATAACTGAAATCGATGGAATAATAGACAAGCTCGAATCGCTGATAACCACACTGCGCGAGGAGAGGGACAACGCTTTGAAAGAACTCGCGCTGGCGAAAAAAACCATCGACGAGAGGGAGCTGGATCTGCTTCAGATGGACGAAGAGGCGCAGCGGGATAAGAGGCGTTTCGAGGAGGAACGCCAGTCTATAATGAACGAGCAGGTTGAAGCCGTTCAGATGTTGGAGAATGTTGCCGCGCGAATTCGGCGCCTTGTTCCGGCGCCGCGGGACGAGGTCGTGAACGCGGGCGTCGGCATTGGAGGGAGCCAGACTACATTGAAGTACGAAGAGGATTGAGCCCGAAGCACAGGCTGACAGATGGAAAGCCGCTCTGTCCCTCTCCTTGTGGGCAATAAATCTTATTCTCTGCTGACGTCTCTGGACGACGAAAAACTGAAGGCCGTCTACGGGGTTTTACAGGATTACGTCGCCCACGCGCCGCAGACCTTAGAGCAGGATCAGAGGCTATTTCTGGCGTGTATCATGCTGGCTGACAAGCTGGTAAACACCACTGCGCGGCTGGAGGATATCCTGTTGTCTTTTTCGGATGGAAAAGATCCGGCGGAAGAAAACAAACCAGCGGAGGGAAACGGATCGAAGGAGGTGAAGACGCGATGAGCGCCGCGGATATAGCGCTGATTCTAATAGGGTGTTTCTTCGTCATACGCGGCATATTCAGAGGGCTGTCCGGAGAGATATTATCCCTTCTGAGCGTCGTGGGAGGTTTCTACTGCTCTATGCGCTTCTACGCCTCTCCCGCCGCTTTCCTCGCCGAAAAGATCGGCGCTGGACGCCTCGTAAGCACCGCCGTCTCGATGACGGCCATTTTTTTCCTCGTCTTCGGGGTCTTCGTCGGAATAGACAAGATCGTAAAAAAAATGCTCAGCGCGACCAACCTCTCCTTCGCCGATAAGACGGCCGGCGGAATATCGGGTCTCGTCAAGCTTTACGTGATCCTCCTGCTGGTCCTCGTGGCGGGAATGATAATGTCCCCGGTGACAGGCGACGAATGGCTCCGAAAGAGCAAGCTGCTCACAGGCGCGGCTTATACCTGGCCCATTGTATACCCCGCGCTCGACGGCCTCGGTGTTCTCCCCGACCTGGCGGAGCTTCAGAACGAGGCAAAGAGGTATATCATACAACAGGCGTCCGGCAGCCTCTTCAGGCCAGTCAAC
>JAISQP010000238.1 GCA_031274115.1 Synergistaceae bacterium | reverse complement strand
GGGCATATTCCTCTCCGTCCGCTATACGCTCTATCCGCAGCTAGGCGCGATAACCACCAAGGCTTTCGTAGCGGCAGTGATCGGCGGGCTAGGCTCCCTTCCTGGCGCGGTCGTCGGGAGCCTGATCCTGGGCCTCGCCGAGATGCTCGCTGCGGGCTTCGTCTCCAGCCAGTTCCGCGATCTGATAGTCTTCGGGCTTCTTATTGTAACGCTCATCGTCCGTCCGACAGGGCTCTTCGGCAAATCCGTCGGCGAGAAAGTGTAGACAGTTCGTGATGGGAGGATACACTAGCGGCATCATCACTCTGCTCGCCGTAAACTGCATCGCGGCCCTCGGCGTCTCGCTCTTTACCGGCTTCACCGGCATATTCACGCTGGGGCACGCCGGCTACATGGCGATAGGAGCGTACACGGCGGCCATTCTCACCATTCAGTGGCATGTTCACTTTTTGCCAGCCATCATAGCCGGAGGCATATTGGCGATGGTCTTCGCGTACCTGATCGGGCTCCCGACGCTGAAGCTCGTCGGCGACTACTACACGATAGCGTCGCTCGGACTCGGGGAGGCCATACGGCTCGTCATCGAAAACTGGAACAGCGTCACGCGCGGCGCCCGAGGATACCCCGGCATAGACAATTACACATCGATGCCGATTGCCCTGGGGTTCCTTTTAATCATGGCCGCGGGAATGTTCTTCCTCGTGAACAGCAACTACGGGAGAGCCTTCAAGGCGTGCCGGGACGACTACGTAGCCGCCTCGCTGCTGGGGTTCCATACCGCTCGATACAGGGTGCTGAGCCTCGCGATATCCGGCTTTTACTGCGGGGTGTCCGGAGCGCTACTCGCTGGTTTCATGTCTTTTATACAGCCGGTCATGTTCGACATGGCAAAATCGACCGAACTCGTATCGGTGGTGGTCTTCGGAGGGCTTGGCTCCATGAGCGGGTGCCTGTTGGGGACTACGATTCTGACGCTGGTCACTGAGCTTTTCCGCCCGATATCACAGTACCGCATGTTAGTCTACGGCATGGTCCTGGTTCTCGTAATGGTCCTTCGTCCGGAGGGCATTATGGGAACTGACGAACTCACGCCCGGCTTCATAAAAAACTCGATTTTGCGGCTCGCCAGACGCGCCGCCGGGTGTAGAGCGCAATGAGCGTCCTGCTTGAACTCAAAAACGTCAGCAAATCGTTCGGCGGCATTCAGGCGGTGAAGGAGATGAGTTTCACCGTCCGCGAAGGAGAGCTCGCCGGTCTCATAGGCCCCAACGGCGCGGGCAAGACTACGGTCTTCAACCTCGTCACAGGCGTCTACGACGTAACAGGCGGAGACGTCGAGTACAACGGAAAGAACATAAACAGACTGAAGACATATCAGGTGATCTCTCTCGGGGTGGCGCGCACGTTTCAGAACCTGCGGCTCTTCGCGGCGTCCACCGTCCTTGAAAACGTCATGACCGCCGCGCAGCGGCACAACGGATACAGCTTTCTCGAGGCCCTGGGGCACGTCGGCCGATGGCGTTCCATGGAGCGGGCGACGAAGAACGAGAGTATGGCGCTTTTGGAGCGGGTCGGGCTCGCCGACCGCGCGGGCCAGGCTGCGGGGACCCTGCCATACGGCCTGCAGCGCAGGCTCGAGATTGCCAGGGCGATTTCGCTGCGGCCAAGGCTTCTCCTCCTGGACGAACCGGCCGCCGGCATGAACGCTGACGAGGTCGGCCAGCTAAATGAGCTTATCCAGGGCATCCACAGGGATTTTAAGCTGACCGTTTTATTGATAGAGCACCACATGGACGTCATAATGGCTATATGCCCGCATATCGTCTGCATGAACTTCGGAGCGAAGATCGCGGAGGGCTCGCCGGAGGAGATACGGCGTCATCCCGACGTCCTGAAGGCTTATCTTGGAGAGGAGGAATAGACAATGTCAGAAGAACGCGCCCAAAGACCTCTCCTCTCCGTGCGGAACCTCTCGGTTAACTACGGCGCGATCAGGGCTCTCAAAGGCGCCGATATCGACGTCTATCCAGGCGAGATAGTAGCCGTGATCGGCGCCAACGGCGCCGGGAAGTCCACCTTGATGAACGCCGTCATGGGCGACGCGACGCGCGCCGACGGCGAGATTTTACTGGATGGCAGACCTCTGCCGCAGAAGAGCTTTCAGGTCGTCAACGCCGGCGTCAGCCTCTCTCCGGAGGGCAGAAAGGTCTTCGCGCCGCTCTCGGTTCACGAGAACCTGGAAATGGGGGCTTTCCCGCTCAAAAACAGGAGCGAGGTCAGCGAACAGATGGCAAAAGTTTATAGCCTGTTCCCCCGCCTGGAGGAACGCCAGCGCCAGTACGCCGGAACCTTGTCCGGAGGCGAGCAGCAGATGCTCGCCATAGGCCGGGCGCTGATGGCGCGCCCTAGAGTCCTTCTTCTGGACGAGCCGTCGCTTGGCCTCGCGCCGATTATAATAAACGAGATATTCAAGGAATTGACGGAGATAAACCGCCTGCTCGGAATGACGATACTCATAGTCGAACAGAACGCGAGAAAGGCTCTTTTGCTCTCTCACAGGGCCTATGTCCTGCAAACCGGCAATATAACGATCAGCGGAGACTCGAAAGAACTGCTTCGCGACTCCGAGATCGAGGCCGCTTACCTTGGCGGAGGAAAAAGATGAGATCGCGGGCCCGCTTCGATTCAGCGTCATAATATCGCGTCGCGGGTAATTTAGCAACAAATCAGCCTTTTTAGCCTTTAAGCGGCTCACGTGGGTTGATTAAACATACGCGTACAGGTTATTATGAATACGCTGTATGAAACCATGGAGGAGGTAATTTTAAAAATGAGTGGAAAGAAATTTCTGGCGGGCCTGACGGCGTTCCTCGCGGTGATGCTGATGACGACGGCGGCGATGGCGGCGCCGTCTCTGAAATACGAATCTGAATATGACCGTGACCGGTTCAACGTAAACAACAATACGTTGATCATGGTCTCGGGAGAGACAGTGGATACAACGATAACGGTCACTTCAGGCGATGATTGGCCGTCAGGCGCGGATGATTTATACGAAATCACAATACAAAGAAAGTCGGAGTCATACCAGGGTCATTCTTACAATCTTGAAAATCTACTTATAACACTGCATGACAACATTGATACACGTATCTCGTCGATCGACGTCCGAGGCACAGCTGGCTCCGTGGAGACTGAAAATTTCACGATTTTCGGATACGGCGCAACTGGATACATTCCTGGTACTACTGGTACAGAGATAGCGTCGAGGGATCTCATATTGAAGATCGTAAGCGCTGACAGTTATTACGCCGCGATCTCGCCCGCGACGATTGAAATCCAGGAAAACCACAGCGGGACAACAAGCGCTGACGTCAAAGTCTATTGTGAAAGCTACGCCAGCGGTTCCAAGGAAATCACAGACGTCACGGACGGCTTCCGGATCTTGAGCATGTCCATCGAACCCGGTACATGGAACGACCTGACATTAACGGCCTCGCCGGCCGACAGGCAAATCGGCGTGAGCGGCCGGCCGTCCGCGATAGGCGTCACGGAGAGTTTCACCCTGGAGATTAACGCGTCGTCAGGAGACCTAACGGTTCCGTTCATTGTCCGAACGACCACAGGGAGACCTTGGGATGGGGAGATCACGAACATAGAGATCTCTCAGGACATGTACAGCGTGCCTGTGGGCGTCCGCTTCATGAAGACCATTGCGTTCACCACGACTCCGGCGGTCGACAGCCTGTCGGACGTCGGGTACTCCGCGGCTCTCTCTCAATCGCAATGGAACAATTTGCAGTTGGAGGTCGATCCAGCCTATAATTTCGTCC
>JAISQP010000237.1 GCA_031274115.1 Synergistaceae bacterium | reverse complement strand
GCTTTCGAGAAGGCGATCAGACCGAACACGAAAGCGATATTCATCGAGACGCTGGGCAACCCGCACTCCAATATCGTCGACATAGAGAAGCTCGCCGCGCTCGCGCATAAAAACAAGATACCTCTCGTAGTGGACAGCACGTTCACTCCGCCCTCGATACTGCGGCCCATTGAATATGGCGCGGACATCGTCATACACTCCGCGACGAAGTTTATTGGCGGACACGGCACCACGCTTGGCGGCGTGATAGTGGACAGCGGAAAGTTCGATTGGGAGTCATCAGGAAAATTTCCCTCTATCACGGAACCAAATCCCAGCTATCACGGGCTTTCCTTTACGAAAGCAGTGGGGCCGGCCGCGTTCGTCGTAAAAATAAGAGCCATCCTGCTGCGCGATACTGGCGCGGCTATCTCTCCTTTCAACGCCTTCCTATTGTTGCAGGGGGTGGAGACTCTTTCTCTGCGGGTAGAACGCCACGTCGAAAACACATTAAAGGTTTTGGACTATCTAAAAGGGCATCCTAAGGTGGAGAAAGTTCACCATCCCTCGCTCCCCGACGATCCCAGCCACGAGCTGTATAAAAAATATTTTCCGAACGGCGCGGGCTCCATTTTCACCTTCGAGATAAAAGGCGGTGAAAAGGAGGCCCGAGAGTTCATCGACAGACTGGAGATATTCTCGCTTCTCGCGAACGTGGCTGATTTAAAGTCTCTCGTCATTCATCCGGCAACGACTACGCACTCCCAGTTGAGCCCCGAAGATCTTCTGGACCAGGGCGTCAAGCCAAACACGGTACGCCTCTCCATCGGCACGGAGAACATAAAGGACATCATTGCCGACCTCGATCAGGCGTTCGGAGGATGACTCATTTTAAATAGGGCATGAGGGACAAAAATGTTATGATTGCGATGAGCGGCGGCGTGGACAGTTCCGTCGCCGCTTGTCTTCTTAAAGAGGCAGGCTATGCCTGCACCGGCGTCACGATGAAACTGTTCGGGAATGAGGACATCGGAGCGAGCCGCGAGGATGTCTGCTGTTCTTTAAAGGACTCCAGAGACGCGCGGAGCGTCGCCGGAAAGCTGGATATCCCGCACTACGTCTTCAACTTCACGCGAGACTTCGAGGAACAGGTCATAGAGCGATTCATCAGGGAGTACGAGCAGGGCCGTACTCCCAATCCGTGCGTGGACTGCAACCGCTATCTCAAGTTCATGAAGCTGTTTTCGCGGGCCAGGCAACTGGGATTCGACTATATAGCGACCGGGCACTACGCGAGAATCGAACGGGACGGGCAAAGCGGAAGGTTTTTGCTTAAAAAAGCTCTGGACAGGACTAAAGATCAGAGTTACGTTTTATACATGCTGACCCAGGAGCAACTCTCGCATACCATCTTACCCCTCGGCGGGCTGAAAAAGAGCGAAGTGAGGGAGATTGCCCAGGCGCGTGGCTTTATTAACGCCGCTAAGAGCGAGAGCCAGGATATTTGTTTCGTTCCGGACGGCAGGTACGCGGACTTTATCGAGCAAAGACGGGGCAAACCGAGCGAGCCGGGAAATTTTATCGGCGAATCCGGCGAGATTATAGGACGGCACCGAGGCCTGATCCGTTATACTATAGGCCAGCGCCGGAGACTTGGCGTGTCGTTTCCCGAGAGGGTGTTCGTCTCTAAAAAGAACGCCCCGGAAAATACCATAACTCTGGGAAGCGAGAGTTCGCTTTACTCGAGTGTTCTAATCGCCGAGGGCTTCAATTTAATTTCGCGCGACGCCATAACAGCCCCGCTTCGCGTAAGCGTCATGACGAGATACCGGCAGGAGGAGCGGCCCGCGACTGTCGAGGGGCTGGACGGGGATAAAATACGCGTCGTCTTCGACGAGCCTCAGATGGCAGCCGCGCCCGGACAGGCGGTCGTGCTCTATGAGGACGACGTCGTTTTGGGCGGCGGTACGATCGTCGCGATGCTATGAGGTGAAAATAATGCAACTGGCGTTAAAAGAGACAATGCCTGTAAATATTTCGGATGGCATAATTGACGAGCTTCGTTTGAACCGAAATTTATCGGACGGGGAACTGATCTCGCTGCTCGAGACAGACCGCTTCGATGACCTCCTGACCAGCGAGGCGGACCTCGCGCGCCGGAGCGTTTACGGAACGGACGTCTATATACGCGGCTTGATAGAGTTTTCCAACTACTGCGAAAACAACTGCTTCTACTGCGGAATACGACTCGGCAACAGCGGAGTCTCCCGCTATCGCCTCAACAGGGAGCAGATTCTGTCCTGCTGCAGTGAGGGCTACTCCCTCGGTTTTCGCACGTTCGTGCTCCAGAGCGGCGAGGACCCATACTACACGGACGAGCTGATGTGCGGCGTCGTCTCCGAGATAAAACGCAGGCACAGTGACTGCGCCGTCACGCTATCGCTCGGGGAGAGAACATACGGGAGCTATAAAGCCTTCTTTGACGCCGGGGCTGACAGATACCTCCTTCGCCACGAGACCGCGGACGAGGATCACTATCGTCTGCTGCATCCGGACTCCATGAGCCTCGAAAACCGCAAGCAGTGTCTCTGGAACCTCAAGGAGATCGGCTATCAGGTCGGCGCCGGCTTCATGGTCGGCTCGCCTTACCAGACGACAGAAAATCTCGTTTCAGACCTCAGGTTTCTCCAGGAGCTGCAACCAGCCATGATCGGCATAGGTCCATATATCACCCACAAGGAGACTCCTTTCAGAGATTTCAAGAGCGGTTCTCTCGAACTCTGCCTGAGGCTCATCAGCATTCTTCGGCTGATGTTCCCTTACGCGCTGATTCCTGCGACTACCGCGCTCGGAACCATTGCCCCGGACGGACGGGAGCTCGGCCTCGCGCACGGCGCCAACGTGGTGATGCCGAACCTATCGCCTGTGGGCGTCAGGAAGCTGTACGAGCTATACGAGGACAAGATCTGCACCGGCGAGGAGGCGGCTGAGTGCAGGTTCTGCCTCGACCGCCGGGTGTCCTCCGCAGGGTACAAGATCGCTATTCACAGGGGGGACGTGAAGCCGGATATCTCGGACAATACAGCCGCGCCAGGCGATGATGCCGATGTCTGTCTTGAAAAATACGAAGACCTCAAGAGATACCTGACCGATCTCGGAAGCGTCGCCGTCGCGTTTTCCGGAGGAGTGGACTCCACGTTTCTCCTCAAGGCGGCTCACGACGCGCTCGGAGACCGAGCTGTAGCGGTCACCGCCAGGTCATGTTCGTTCCCTGAGCGCGAACTCAAAGAAGCTATCGCGTTTTGCGAGCTGGAGGGGATAGAGCACGTAATATGCGACTCAGAGGAACTCGAGATCGAAGGGTTCTCGCAAAACCCGAAGAACAGGTGCTACCTCTGCAAGAACGAACTCTTCGAAAAGATATGGGCCGTGGCGCGTGAGCACGGCGTCTCGCACGTAGCGGAGGGCTCGAACCTGGACGATAACGGCGACTATCGCCCCGGCCTCATAGCGGTGAGGGAGCAGGGGGTGAAGAGCCCGCTTCGCCACTCCGGGCTTTACAAAACCGAGATAAGGGAGCTGTCTAAGAGACTCGGTCTCCCAACCTGGAACAAGCAGTCGTTCGCCTGCCTCTCGTCACGCTTCCCTTACGGGGAGAGCATAACTCCCGAGCGGCTGGATATGGTCGACAGGGCCGAGCAGTTCCTCATCGACATGGGCCTCCGCCAGTTACGGGTGAGGCACCACGGAACTACCGCCCGCATAGAGGCCGACGAGGAGGGCTTCCGTCTCCTGACGGAGAGAGAGACCCGCGAGAGGGTCTACAAGCGCTTCAAGGAGATAGGCTTCACATACGTCGCGCTCGACCTGCTCGGTTATCGCACCGGCAGCATGAACGAGGCGTAGCGGATCACACACGCTCACAAGCCGAGTCTTGCCGCGATTTTCCACATCGACATCCGTCGCGCCGGTCTTTGGGCGAGCGACGCTTCATGCAATCCGACGCTCATCCCTATGGCGAGCATTTCCTCCGGGGTCGGATCGCAAATCGCCGCGTCTGCCGTCCTCGACGATACATGAACCGCCGCCGTTATCGCCGCGATTTCAACTGCGCTCAATTTTCGCCGCCTGTCGCCGGGCGGTCCGATAAACTCCACATAAATGCGCGTCGCGCCGTCGCGGATCAGTTCTATCCCCATCACCCCCTCGTAAAAAATCCGTTACTTTACGAACTCCCTCATCGGCGTCACAACTATGCCGTTTTCCTTGAAAACCCTGTTGATCTCCCTGAGTCCCTGGAGCGTCTCCGGATTATCGCCGTGTACGCACATCGTATCGAAGTGGAAGTTGTCTATCACCGTCCCGTCCATGGCCACGAGTTTGTGCTCCTTAACCATGCTGACCGCGCGCTCCAGAACTCTCCGATGGTCCTTTATGACGGCGCCCTGTATCCTTCGGGAGACGAGGGTCTGGTCCGCGTTGTACTCGCGGTCGGGGAAGACTTCGACGGCTGTCCTGAGACCCATGTTCTTCCAGATTTCTATGGTCTTTGCCCCGGCGAAGCTGAGGATTATCAGGCTTTTATCGAACTTCAGGACCGATCGCCCCACCGCCTCCGCCCATGTCGGGTTTCCCTTCATCGCCTCGGTATAGACCTGAATGTAGAGATTGCCGTGCGGTTTGAAGTGCTGCAGCTCTCCGCCGTTTGCCCTGGCGAAGGCGTAAATGGCGCCGAGCTGGTACAGGCAGAGGTTCTCTATTTCGTCCGGGGCGAGGTCCATGTTTCTCCTGCCGAAGCCCTGAAGATCCGGCCAGCCGGGATGAGCCCCGATGCCCACTTTCTTCTCTATGGCCCACTTGACGGTCCTGTCGAGGACCATAAAGTCGCCGGCGTGAAAACCGCAGGCGATGTTTGCGGACGTGATCTCGTCCATAACCTCGTAATCGCAGCCCAAAACGTAATTCCCGAAGCTCTCCCCCATATCGCAGTTCAGATCGACTTTAACGCTCATCACACACACCCCCGCTCAAGGTTTTATACCATTTTGCAATCAATAGGGATTTAACCGGCTACTTGCCGCCGTTCGCGACTCGCTGCGCCAACGAACGCTCGCTGCGGACATCCGTACCCTCGTCTCGCTTGTCCGACATCCATGTCGGCCATCGTTGGCTTCGCTCGTTCGCAAACGGCGTCAAGTATTAACACCCGATTAGCGAAGTGGTATTAATCGTTACCCTATTATTGGTCAGTCATTTTTTTTCCACGAACACATTGAAGGACTTGTCTTCGACCGTTACGCGAAGCAGCTCGACGTCTTTCGCTCCGCTCCTCTCGATGAAAAGCTCCCGCGCCCCTATGCCGGAGATAACGTATTCCATGCGGCGCAGTATCTCCTGACCCTCCTCCAGAGTTATCTCCTTGAATCGGACCCTGTCCTTGGGCCTCTTCTGACCCATTCGAAAAGCGTCCGCCGTACATATCGTCCCTATCTTCGCATAACCGCCGACGGCTTGTCTGTCCTTGAGCAGCACCAACGGATAACCCTCTCCGGGCACCTGTACGGAACCCAACGTGACGCCGTCGGATATTATGTTCGGCCCCTTCCCGTTATGCTCGATAACGGGACCTTCGAGCCTGGCGCCCATTCGGTCCGTGTTCTCTCCCAGCGTATACTCTGAGCTGTAGAATGTCCTTACGCCCTCCGGGGTGAAGTGTTCGGTCTCCGGCCCCGGTATCACGCGGAATGTCTCGTCGTCGGCCCCGAAGTACAGCTCTTTCGGATCGACGCGGCAGCCGATGAAACTCTCCGGAATCTTCGCGTTTACGCGGTTCAGCACGTCCCCGGCAATGAGTTTCCTTCCTTTGAAGCCTCCGATCCGCGCGTTGAGCCCGGTCGACGAGCTGCCCATCACGACCGGCACGCTGACGCCTCCCGTTACCGCCAGATAAGCCCTCATGCCGGAAACGGGCTGGCCAAACGAGATGACGTCCCCGGCGGAAATTTTTATAGCTCTGTACATTGCCGCGGGCGAACCGTTGACCGTCAGGGAGAGATCGGCGCCCGTCACGGCGATCAACGCCTCGCCCAACGCCTTGAGCTTCGGCCCCATCATGGTAATTTCAAGGGCGGGCGCGTTATCGCCGTTGCCTATCAGACGATTGGCGACCCTGAAGGAGATCTCGTCCATCGCTCCCGAACACGAGATGCCCAACTCCTGATAGCCGTACCTGCCGAGGTCCTGGACTGTCGTCAGCGCCCCCGGAACGACGGTCTCGAAAATTTCGACCCCTCCGGGGCGCCAGTCGGAGTAATCGGAGGGGGTGTCCACCGCGTCTATTTCGGCCCTGTTTGCCTCGAAGACGTCTGGGGCAATCGGGACAAACCTCAGGTAATCCCCCGCCCGAACCGGGGTCGGCTGAGGGCTGTCCGGATTGTAGAAGCGCATGTAGGTTCTGCCTATCAACTGCCAGCCGCCGGGAGACGACACGGCGTAAAGCCCTGTCTGTTTGCCGGCTATGCCCACGGAGCCCGGGAGAATCTTCAGTCTGGGATCCTTGCGTCTCGGGGTGGCGATGTCGTCGTCCACCGATCCGCAGAACGTAAAACCGGGCGTGAAGCCCAGCATGTAAACCAGGTACTCCTTGGAGGCGTGGCGTTTTATCACATCCTCCCGCGTCAGTCCGTGGATTTGCGCAAGCTCATCTAGATCGGGGCCGTATTCTCCGCCGTACGCCACCGGCACATCCACAATCCGAGGTTCCGGAAGCGCCATTTCCATCGCTTTCGACGTCACCGCCTCCAACCTGCTTATCAGTTCGGAGGTTTTGACGATAAAGGGGTTGTAAAAAATATACAGGCTGCAGTAGGTTGGGACGAGTTCGACTATGCCCTCGATTTTCTCCTCCTCGAGGGCAAGACGCGCTCTCCGCACTTTTTTCCCTACTTCCTCGTCGATGCTGTCCCCGAAACGAACCAACAGCGTGCTGTCCCCCGCGATCTTGTACTCCACCAATGCCATCTCCCATCTTGAATCGCTAAAACGACATTTTTAATTTTATCATTTGCCCATCATATCCGGCATAAAAAGCACAATCTGCGGAAAAACGGTTATCAGGAGCGTGAAGACGACCATTATCGCAATGAAAGGCAGGACCGATTTCGAAATAAAACCGATATTTTTCTCCGCCAGCCCCGTGACGAGAAACAGGTTAAAACCTATAGGAGGCGTTATGTTAGCGATCTGGACTAGTAGCACAACGAACACGCCGTACCAGAGCGTATTCATATTGTACGCCTGTATCAGAGGGAGAAACATCGGAACAGTCATCACTATCATGGAGTACCCGTCGATCAGGCATCCGAGGATGAGGTAAACCACGATTATCAGGGATATGACAGTGTACTTGCCGGCGCCGTAGGAGACTATGCTGGCGCTGATCCACTTAGGCAGCCCCAGAAAACCGAGCGTGACCGAAAAGAATGACGCCCCGATGAGTATCAGCATCACCATGCAGTTGGTCCTGACCGAACCCACAATACAGTTGACGAAAACCTTGAAGTCGAGGCAGCCGGTTTTCAGACCGAGCAGCACGGAACCGAGGACTCCAATGGCCGCGGCCTCGGTCGGCGTGGCCCACCCGGCGTAAATGCTGCCGAGGACAAAGACGATGAGCGCGATGACGGGGAGTATTTTTGGCAGGCTCCTGATCTTCTCAGACATCGAGTACCTTCGGGCGTCCGCGCTCCTGCCGCTTTTTACTCCTATATAAAGACAGAAGAAGACCATCAGCAGCAATCCCGGAACAATGCCGGCTATGAAGAGCTTTCCGATGCTCACGTTGGCCGCGACTCCGTAGATGAGCATCGGCACGCTTGGCGGTATCAGGATTCCGAGGGTCCCGGAACTCGTCAGGCTGCCGATGGAGAGCAATTCATCGTATCCTCTTCTGCGAAACTCCGGGATCGTTATCTTCCCGACGGTGGCGGTTGTCGCGTTTACCGAGCCAGTGATGGCGGCAAAGAAAGCGCTCGCTATGACGTTGACGTGAATGAGCCCTCCCGGCAGATTCGAGACCCAGGGCGTCAAGCCCTCGAAGAGGTCCTCGGATATCTTTGTACGCACGAGAAACTCTCCCATCATGATGAAGAGAGGCAGGGCCATGAGACTGCTGCTATTTACATTGTTCCACAGTACGACCCCAAGGATGCGCATCACGGGAAGATCGGTGAAGAGATTCAACGCTATCCAACTTGTTATAAAAAGAGCCGGCCCTATCCACAGACCCGAGGCCAGGAAACAGGCCAGTACTATCATGACGGTCAGAAGGTATATATGCTCCATCAGAGTTCTTTCGCTTCCGGTCTCAGCCCAACGCAGTATCTGAACAAGTTGCAGACGTACTGCAGGAACAGCGCTATTGCCCCGAGAGGCGCCAGAAACTGAGGGATCGCAAGCGGCGTCTCCGATATCTGCATGGATTTCGAACCGTACGCGTATGACTGCTGAAACAGCTTCCAGCCCACATACGCGAGATAAAGCGCGAAAACGGAGGCTGCGACGTACGCCGCTATTCTGAACGCCGCGATCATCCTCGGAAATCTCGAACTGAGAAGGTCTATGAGATCCATCCTTATATGTCCGTGTTTCATCTCGACGAAGCCCAGTCCCAGGAAACTGCTGGCCGCCATCAGGTACCCGGTGTATTCATCAGCCACAAGCAGACTCTTCTGAAGAATCGACCTGCTAAATATCTCAGTGATTATCAGAATCGCGCCGCACGCTATACAACAACCGGACAAAAATCCCAGCCCAGAGTTCAGTTTATCGACGGCCGCCAGTATTTTCCTCACTATTAACAGACCTCCCCTAATGGCGACGGACCCGCGATATTTTGCGGATCATCGATTTAACCCGTTCTATCGCAGGTCCGCCGCCTTTTTGGCGCTGCGGGACAATCAAAAAATTCCTGATTTATCCCCGCCGCCGGCTATTTTTTCCGCGCCGCCATAAATTCATCGTAAAGAGCTATCGCGTCCTTCGCTGTTTTATTCTTGTCGAGCCAGTCGCGCGCAACCGATTTTCCAATCTCCACAAGTTCGTTGTGAAAAGCGTCAGAGACGGGAACAAGGGCGACGCCGTTGTCGTAACACTGTTGGTCTCCCGCGTCTGAAACCTTCCTCACCTCATCCCAGAGAAACGCCTGAGACTCCGCCGAGGCAGCCGTCAGCGCCTCTTTCTGTTCCGGCGTCAACTTGGCCCACGACGCCTCGTTGATCGTCGTTATGCTGGTGGCGGTCGCAAACCCTATCGGCATCTGATATTTGCAAACTTCATAGACCTTTGCCTCTGACACCGTAACGGAGGACGTTATCATCGAGTCGATGAGTCCGGTGGCGAGGCTCGTGTAGACCTCCGCGAACGGAATGTTCAGCCCCTGGGCGCCGACCGCCGCCGCGAACAACGCTCCGTTGCGGTCGTATGAACGCATCTTGAGCCCCTTCATGTCGGAGACCTTTTTAATTTCCTTGGTGCTCCACAGACTGCCGAAGGGCCACGGCGAGATGACGAGGACGCGTTGGTTCATCGTCTTGCACGCGGCCTCGTAGTAGGGTTTTGCCAGCTTGTCGAAGAGAGCCACGTCGTCCCAGCTCTCGATCATCATCGGGAGCGTACGCAGTCCGAGGACAGGCGCGTCGCCGGCTACGTTGCTCGCGACCATCTCGGCAATGTCGAGCTGCCCGTCTCCAACCGCCCTCAGGAGTTCGCCGCCCTTATACCCCAAGGTCCCCCCAAATTCTACCCTGAGCTCCAGTTCTCCCTTTGAAAGCTCCGCCACGCGTTTTGCCATGAGCAAGAGCCCCCTCGTCTGATAGTTGTCCTCATTCCAGACGGTGAGCGCGGTCAGCGTGGTCTTTGCCTGAGCGGCGGGAACAAGACAAGAAAACAAGATTATTGTCATACTACATAAAATCACCATTCGTGTAATTTTCACTGCAAAAACCTCCTCAGTAGGTAAATATTTGCCAACAAAAATTCCGGGTATAGACCCCGAGCTTCCCTCCCTTATTCAAAAATAATTGCCTGTTTATAATAACGGTGATAATAATGCAGAATGTTTATTTATGTCAAGGATTTCGGAATTTTTTTGTTTATGAATATCAAAGCGCCGTCATATTGAGCCGGATGGTTTTATGTATCGGCCGAGGGCCAAAGGCCGAGTGCGCATATTTAACCGGGCGGAGGCTTGACAGGGGTTGGATGTGGATATATTATCTTATTGCTTCTGTCTGTACCATATTAATTAGATATGAATTATTGAAGAATATCGAGGTCATGAGCGTGCCTGTACTTTATAACGCGATTATCAGCGGAATGGGATTCATGATGATATGTAAATCCGGTTGGCCCCCGCCCTGGGTGACCGGCGTCCGGCTGTGCCGATCCGAGGGTTGCGGGACCCCTTACGCGGGGTCATTTTTTTTGCGTCCGCGCCGGATGACCGAAAAAGGAAACGATTTGTCGTGGCCCGTGTCGGCATAAAGGAAGCAAAGACGCGGATATTGGACCTGATCGGCAACACTCCGCTGATCGAGCTTGGCAAAGTCGCCGCGGATTTAAGGGGAGTCACTCTCATGGCAAAGGCCGAGTTCCTCAACCCGAGCGGTTCGGTCAAGGACCGCGCGGCGCTCGCGATGACGCTCGACGGCATCAGGAGGGGGGCTCTGACGAAGGATAAAATCCTCATCGACGCAACCAGCGGCAACACCGGCATCTCGTACTCCATGATCGGCGCAGCGCTTGGCTACCACGTGACGCTGTTCATGCCGCAGAACACGAGCCGCGAGCGCAAAGCGATGATACTCGGCTACGGCGCGAAGATAGTTGAGACCAGCCCGCTGGATGGCTCCGATGGAGCGTATCTCGCCGCGAAGGCCGCGGTCGGCGAGGACCCGGATCGATTCTTCTACCCCGATCAGTATAACAACGGCGAGAACCCGAAGACCCACTATGAGACCACCGGGGTCGAGATATGGGAGCAGAGCGGACGCGGGGCGACGCACTTCATAAGCGGCATGGGCACATCAGGCACCTTCATGGGGGTATCGCGGAGACTGAAGGACTTCGACGCCGGGATCCGGACGATAGCGGTTCAGCCGAACTCGCCCCTGCACGGAATCGAGGGCACTAAGCACATGGGCTCGACAATCAGGCCCGGGTTTTACGACGAGCGGATGATAGACGGGGTAATCACTGTTTCCACGGAAGCGGCCTATGCCATGACGCGCCGCCTGGCGCGAACGGAAGGATTGTTCGTCGGCATCAGCTCCGGGGCTAACGTGGCGGCGGCGATCGACCTGGCCCGGACTCTGCCGGAGGGCGCCGTTGTCGTGACTGTCCTCTGCGACAGCGGCGCGAGGTACTTGTGCGACTCGTTTTGGGAGGAGGAGAAATGATAACGCTGCCGGATGACGTCAAACTCGCGATTAACGCGGAGGGGGAATGGTTTTACCCCGACGAGTGCTGCGGAGTTCTGTTCGGCGGCGTCGATCGCGAGGGCAATCGGACCGTGACGGAGATCCTGCCGATTTCCAACGCTCGCGAGACGGAGGAGAGGCGCCGTCGTTTCGTCATAGAAGCGGACGACTTCATGAGGGCGGAGTCCGAGGCGCGCGGGAAGGGGCTCGACGTGCTGGGTTTTTACCACTCCCATCCGGATCATCCTGCTGAACCGTCCGCTTACGACCTGGAACACGCCCTGCCGTTTTATTCCTACGCGATAGTATCGGTAAAAGGAGGAACGGCGTCAGAGCTGACGGTCTGGGAGCTCGAGGGCGACCGATCGAAATTCGTCCCGATTCCTCAAGCCGGATAGATTCGCCCAAATTGGTATCAATCAGCGTTCAAATATGAGGAGGAGATAGACAATGCCGGTTACGATCCTGATACCGACGGCGCTTCGCGCCTTTGCGGACGGGAAGTCCGAGGTCCAAGCCACAGGCGGGACGGCGGGCGAGGCGATTGCCGCTTTCGCGGACGAATACCCGGATATCAGACAGCACCTGTACGACGAGAGCGGGACGCTGCGTTCCTTTGTCAACGTCTACCTGGGAGAGACGAACATAAAGAACCTTGAAGGAGCGAAAACGGCGGTGAAGGACGGAGACGCGCTCATGCTCGTTCCGGCGATCGCCGGAGGGACCGTGGACCTGGCATGAGCCTGATCTCTGACGATAGGCTCGGCGAGCTTACGAACGACGAGATATCGAGATACAGCCGCCATCTGCTGCTGCCGGAGGTCGGCGTCAACGGACAGAGACGGCTGAAGGCTTCCAAAGCGCTGATCGTTGGCACGGGCGGGCTCGGCGCGCCGCTCGCGCTTTACCTCGCGGCGGCCGGAGTCGGGACGCTCGGGCTCGTCGACTTCGACCATGTGGAGGCGTCGAACCTCCAGAGACAGATAATTCATGGCGAGAAAGACATAGACAGGCCGAAGGTCTTCTCGGCCAGGGACCGCATAAGAGGGCTGAACCCAGGCGTCGACGTCGTCTTGCACGACACGCGGTTAACGAGCGAAAACGCGCTCGATATAATGCGCGGTTACGACGTCGTCGCGGACGGAACGGACAACTACCAGACAAGATACCTGGTAAACGACGCCTGCGCGCTGCTGGGGATCCCCAACGTCTACGGCTCGATATACCAGTTCGAGGGACAGGCCAGCGTATTCTACGCGGGTCACGGCCCGTGTTATCGATGTCTCTACCCCTCTCCGCCTCCGCCCGGACTCGTGCCGACATGCGCTGAGGGCGGGGTTATGGGCGTGTTGCCTGGCATAGTGGGCACGATACAGGCCTGCGAGGCGATAAAGCTCATAGTCGGGGGCGGGGAGGGGCTGCTGGGGCGGCTTCTGCTGTTTGACGCGTGGCGGATGAAGTTTCGCGAGCTGAAGATAGAGCGCGATCCGGGCTGCCCGATTTGCGGGGAGAATCCGACGATCCGCGGCCTGATCGATTACGAGCAATTTTGCGGGTTCGGGCTCGGGCAGGACGAGACGCCGGTCGAGACCATCACGGCCGTCGAGCTCAAGGAGCGGATCGACCGGGGCGACGCGTTGCAGATCATAGACATTCGCGAGCCGCACGAACGCGCTATAGCGAAGTTCCCCGGCTCGAAGGCGATTCCGCTGGGCCAGATGGTTCGGCGCATCGACGAATTCGACCCTTCGGTCGACGCGGTGTTCCTCTGCAAGATAGGGCGGCGCAGCATATTCGCCATCCGGGCGCTGCGGGACGCGGGGTACGGCGGACGCCTGCTGAACCTGGAGGATGGCGTAAACGCGTGGGCGCGGGACGTCGACAGCAGTTTGCCGCGGTATTAAGGGAACGCCGATTTGTCGACGGT
>JAISQP010000218.1 GCA_031274115.1 Synergistaceae bacterium | reverse complement strand
ACTGGATTCATGTGGATATAATGGACGGCCGGTTCGTTCCGAACCTGACTTTTGGCCCATCACTCGTCGGCTCGATTCGCTCAGCTTTTCCGAAGCTGTTCCTCGATGTTCATATAATGGCGGCGCCCGCCGAGAACTTCGTAGATATGTTCGTCGAAGCTGGAACGGATCTTTTAACCGTGCAGGTAGAAGCGACCCGCCACATACACAGGGTCATTCAAAAGATACGTCTTGCCGGGGCGCGCCCTGGAATTACGCTCAACCCGGGAACGCCGGTGTCCATGATTGAACCGGTTCTGCCATTCGTCGATCTTGCGCTGGTTATGACCGTAAATCCAGGTTTTGGCGCTCAAAAGCTCATACCGGAGACCCTTTCCAAGCTCAAGGAGCTTGTGCGTTTCAGGGCCGTACACTCGCTCGAGTACCTGATCGAAGTCGATGGAGGGGTATGCGCGGAGAACGCCAGTTTTTTGGTTTTGTCGGGTTGCGACGTTCTGGTCGCCGGAAGCGCCGTATTTGGCGGTAAGAGTCCTGCCGCGGCTGCGGGAGAGCTCATAGAGAACGCGGCAAAAAGATCATGAGAGTGGTGATAGATTAATATATGGCTAATAACCATTATACTGAGCGGCAAGGAGGAGATAACACGACGGATTTTGTAAGGCTCGGCGAGCAGCTTCGCGAGTTGAGGGCCGCACAGGGTCTCTCGCACGAGGATGTGGCCAGAGCGACAAAGGTCAGGCCGCATCTGCTCCAGGCGATAGAGGACGGAAGCATCGAAGACATAGCCGCTCCGGTGTACGTAAGGGGTTTTGTCAAGACTTACTGTGAGTATTTACTTGCGGATGATCTCTGGCGCAAGTACAGTAGCCGTCTTGCTCCTCCGGATACCGCAAACCTGAAGAACGGAGACTCGATAGAGCCATCTGTCGATATAAATCACCCGACCCCGATGTTCAGGCGATCATCCATAATATGGGTGTACGTGATACTGGTAATAGCTGTGTTCGCGGCCGCGGTTCTTCTGTGGAACCAGCAGAGGAATCAGGAGGGGTTTGACAGCGGTTTTTTCCTGAGGATTCAGGAGAAAAGACGCCTGGTTTCTTCCGATGAAGGCGTTTTTGTCGGAACAGTTTCCGGCGGCGCCGAGGTAAAACCCGCATACATATCGCCTGACGCAGCTGTTTCAATGCCGGCCGCGGCGGGTGACCCTGCGTCCGCAGACAGAGGGGCGAACGAGACCGGCGGAAACGTCTTTGCCGGCGTCCCGGCGAACTTATCCTGGATGGGGGAGGCGCTTTCAGCGAGTGTCCAGCTTGGCGCTCCGATAGTTCTTCTGCCGCGTCAGCCGCTTTCGAGACAGGAGCTGTTGATCGAGATTACCGGAGGAAGAAACAGGCTCGTCGTAAATCAGGGAGGGCGGAACGTGACCACCAGGGATCTGGGAAGAGGCGAGACGCGCTCTTATTATGTGACCACCGATACGGAGGTGAATCTAGGCGCCGGAATCTCGGCCGATGTGACGTGGTTTGGCAAGCGATATGTTGGAATTGGTATAGGGAACGCTCCTTTATCCCTGATCTTTTACCCAGATGGCAGGGTCAGAGTAACTTCAGGCAGTTCGCCTCATTTCGGTTCGGCTGAAGGAACAGCTCCCTGATATGGGTGAAAAAATAAAGGCGAAAACGGTCTACTGCCTGACTCTGGGCTGCGCGAAAAATAGCGTGGACAGCGAGAGGATCGCGGGGCTTCTTCTCGGAGCGGGGTATGAGATAGCGCCCTCCGCGGAGGGCGCTGAAGTCTGTCTGATCAACACCTGCGGTTTTATAAGATCGGCTGTGGAGGAGAATGTCGACGCGATTCTCGACGCGGCGGCGCTGAAGTCGAATGGCGCCACGAAGCGCATAGTGGCGGTTGGGTGCCTTGTGAACCGGTATGGCGCGAATGAACTTGCGAAGAATATCCCGGAGGTGGACTCCTGGGTAGCGAGCGAGGATTACGGGGCGATTCTCAGCGCTGTCGCCGGAGGCGAGGCGGCGTGCGCGTGTGAATCGCCGAGACGCTCCCGTCTGCCGGGGTCATCCGTCCATGTGAGATATCTGAAGATATCGGAGGGGTGTGACAACAGGTGCTCTTACTGCGCTATACCGGCGATTCGCGGTCCTCTTCGCAGCTCCGGCGTGGAGGCGCTGACGCTGGAGGCGCAGGAGCTGGCGGCGGGCGGGGCGAAGGAAATATGTATAGTAGGGCAGGACCTCACGGCTTATGGAAGGGACCTCGGGATAAAGGACGGGCTCATAAAGCTTCTGGACGCTCTCGAATCCTCCCTGCCGGGCGACGTCTGGCTGAGGCTTCTGTACCTTCAGCCGATGGGCGTCGACAGAAAACTTTTGGAGAGGGCCGCCGCTGGAAGGCAGGTTTTGCCTTACCTCGATATGCCGGTTCAGCATGCGAGCCAGAGGGTGCTCTCGCTGTTGAACAGGGCCGCGAGGGGCGATACGCCGCTTGGCGTCTTCAGGCTGGCGAGGGAGATTCGGCCGGATTTCGCTCTGCGCACGACCTGTATGGTCGGTTTCCCGGGCGAGAGGAGAGAGGACTTCGATACGCTGCTTCGCTTTCTCGAAGAGGCGACGCCTGACAGGGTGGGAGCGTTCATTTTTTCGCCGGAGGAGAACACTCCCGCCGCCGATATGCCGAACCAGGTCGATCCAAGGACTAAGAGATCGCGGATGGAGAGGCTGATGGCCGCGCAGGAGGAAATTTCGCTGTCGAGACAGAGGCTTTTTCTGGGGCGCGAACTCGACGTTCTGATAGACTCCTCTTCGGGGAAACGCGCGGAGGGCAGATCGTTCCGAGAGGCGCCGGAAGTGGACGGAGTGATAGAGGTGGGAGGAACGAGAGAGAGCTTGCGCGCCGGCGACAGGATCCGCGTTCTCGTGACGGGCGTCTCGGAGCACGACATGACGGCGAGAGAGGTATGTCCTTGAGGGGCAAAAGCTGGTCCGAGTCGTTCTCGACCCTTCTTGGGGTTGGACGCGTAGGCTGGATGTCGGGTACCGCCGGCTCTGCCGCGGCTCTTTTGATTCTGCTGGCGGCAGGCGGCATAAACCCGGTCGTCCTGATCCTGGTCATTGTGACAGGGACTTTCGCCGCGGACAGGTACGCGAAGGAGAGCGGGACGGAGGATCCGGGGGAAGTGGTGATCGACGAGGTCGCGGGTTTCTGGACGTCGATGGAGGGGCTTGACGCTTCGAGCGCCATCGCCGCTTTTTTTCTCTTCAGGGTGATAGACATCGTGAAGCCCTTCCCGGTCGACAAAATGGAAAAATTGCCGGGCGGCGTCGGTATAATGGCTGACGATGTCTGCGGAGGCCTTATGGTGAACGCTATACTCCGGCTTGCGTCGTGGCTTTTGTACTCAGGCGGGGTGGATGCGATCCATAAATATTTCGAAGGCG
>JAISQP010000177.1 GCA_031274115.1 Synergistaceae bacterium | reverse complement strand
CGGAGGAGTCCCGAAACTGCCTGAGGATCGTGGAGTTCGAGGAAAAGCACGTTCGGATGGCCCGCATCCTCGGCTCGGAGGGCCTCTCGGTTCCGGAGAGGGCGAAAGACGCGGTCCTGAAAACGCTTGGCAGCCTCGCGTCCGTCGTCACCGTGCACTCGGATATCGCCGGGATAGAGTCCGGAGCGGAGTCCGTGGCGCCTGACGGCAGGATATACGTGCAGTTGCAGCCGAACGGAGACATGCTCGACGCGGAAGCGGTCGTCCGTCCGCTCGGACCGGGGAGCGCGCCTTGCGTCCCGGGGCTTGGCGGCCCCAACATATTCGGTCTCAGGGACGGGCGCCGGGTTCAGACGAGACGGGATATGGCGAGCGAGGCGAGGACTCTTCAATTTTTCGTGGGCGCGTGCGGCGCCTTAGCCGGCGCTGAGCAAATATCCGAGAATCGCTGGAGCTTCACCGGCGCTGAGCAGTCTTTCGAGTTCCTGCTTCAGCTTCAGGACTTAGGCGGCGAGATCGTGCCCGAATGGCCGAAGGGCGGCGCGAGAAACGTGCAGCGGCTCGCCCAGTCAGCCATGAGCCTGTCGATACGGGGGACGCGCGACTGGTTCGCGGTCTCCGGCGAGGTAAAGGTCGATCAGGAGCTCGTGTTGGGCATGAAGGAGATAGTTCGGCTGGTCGGCGAGTCGAATGGGCGATTTATCCCGATTGGAAAGGACAGATTCATCGCCATAACGGAGGAGTTCAGGCGCAGGATTGAAGAGCTGTCCGCCGTGGGGGATCTCAAGGGCGACGAGGTCAGGATCTCTCCCCTCTCGGCGGCGCTCTTTTCAGACATAGCAGACGAGGTTGGAACATTCGACGGCGGCCGGGACTGGAAAGCGCGATTGACGCTGATAGACGAGGCCGCCGCGATGGACCCCGAAATTCCCTCGACGTTCCGAGGCGAGCTGAGGGGATATCAGGCCGACGGCTTCCGATGGCTCATGAGGCTCGCTCACTGGGGCGCGGGCGCTTGCCTCGCGGACGACATGGGGCTGGGCAAGACCATACAGGCGCTTGCCCTTCTCCTTGCGCGCGGGCCGGACGGCCCCGCGCTCGTAGTCGCTCCCACCTCCGTCTGCCTGAACTGGCTGGAGGAGGCGTCGCGGTTCGCGCCGGCGCTTTCGTTCCGCGAGTTGAGGACAGCGGATAGAGAAGCGCTCGTGAACTCGCTTGACGCCATGGACGTCCTCGTTGTGACATACGGTCTGCTCCAGAACGAGCAGGAGCTTCTCTGCGGCGTCCAGTGGCGGACAATAGTGCTCGACGAGGCGCAGGCGATAAAGAACATGGGCACGAAGCGCAGCGTGGCGGCAATGAAGCTGGGAGGCGATTTCCGGGTCGTCACGACCGGAACGCCGATAGAGAACAACCTGGCGGAACTGTGGAATCTCTTCCGCTTCATAAACCCGCACTACCTGGGTTCCCTGGAGAGCTTCAACTGGAAGTTCGCACTCCCCATAGAGCGCGACGGGGACAAGCGGGCCCGAAAGCGCCTGAAGCGGATAATATCTCCGTTTATCCTGCGGCGCACGAAGGAGCAGGTGTTGACCGAGCTGCCGCCGAAGACCGAGATTACTCTCCGCGTCGAGATGAAGGAGGAGGAGCGCGCGGTCTACGAGGCGGTTCGCAGGAACGCGCTGGAGGAGCTGTCGTCAGTGTTCGCGAAAGACCAGCGCCTCATGATATTCACGCAGCTCGTGAAGCTTCGCCGCGCGTGCTGCAATTCCGCGCTCGTTCTGCGGAGCGCTGACGCCGCCTGTCCCTCCGCCAAGCTCGAAGCGTTCACCGACGTGATAGAGGAACTCAGGGCCGGAGGGCACAAAGCGCTCGTCTTCAGCCAGTTCGTGGATCATCTCGCGATACTTCGCGGACGCCTCGACGAAATGGGCGTAAAATATCAGTACCTCGACGGCTCGACGCCGCCGGCGGACAGAGCTCGCCGAGTGAAGGCGTTCCAGTCCGGCGAAGGAGACTGTTTTTTGATAAGCCTGAGGGCGGGCGGGACGGGACTGAACCTCACCGCCGCGGACTACGTCGTCCACATGGACCCGTGGTGGAACCCCGCCGTTGAGGAACAGGCGTCGGACAGAACCCACAGGATAGGACAAAACCGCCCGGTCACGGTCTACAGGATAGTGACGAAGGACACCATCGAGGAGAAGATTGTCGACCTGCACGGCTGGAAGCGCGACCTTGCCGAAAGCCTTCTGGATGAATCAGGAACGCCCGCGAAGCTCTCCGCGGAAAAGATGATGGAATTGATTCAGGGTTGACGAGGAGCGAAAATATTGAAGCTTGATATGGAAAAAGGAGGTTTTCACCTCTATTCGATAATCACTGTCCTTGGGTGGTCGATAGCCTATGTCTTTACCCGCCTTGCCCTGCGGCATTTTTCCGTGTATTCGCTCGGTTTTTTGCGTTATCTTCTGGCCTCCGCGATTCTTGCGCCTGTTGTCCTGGCCCTCAGGATTCGCCCGCCCGCGAGGCGCGACGCTGGTCTCTTCGCGGCGTCCGGCGCCGCTGGGTTTTTTCTGTATATGATCGCCTTCAATACCGGCTCTCTGACCGAGACATCGGCGACATGCAGCGTCATGATCGCAACCGCGCCCGTCATGACCGCGCTGTTAGGGCGCGCGCTCTACGGAGAAAAGCTGTCTTCACTTCAGTGGATCGCCACAGCGGTCGAGTTTGCCGGGATACTTCTCCTGACCGTGACTAACGGAAGAATCAGCGTTGGCGCCGGCATACCGTGGCTGATTTTGTCCGCGTTTTTGCTCAGCGTGTTCAATCTCCTGCAACGCAAGCTGACGCGGACCTACTCCGGGCTTCAGGCGTCGATATACAGCATTTTCGCCGGCGCAGTCATGCTCTCCGTCTTCATGCCGAGCGCGCTGAAAGAAGCGGTCAGCGCTCCTCCGGCGCCGCTCTTTTTCATGGCGATGCTCGGCGTATTTTCCAGCGCCATATCCTATGTGTCGTGGTCGATCGCCCTGAAACGCGCGCCCGATACGTCCTCTGTGAGCAACTATATGTTCCTGACCCCTTTTCTGGCGACCGCGCTGGGTTTTGTCATGGCAGACGAGCGCCCCGGCGCGGGAGTCCTGATCGGCGGCGCTGTGGCGCTCTCGGGCGTGTTCCTCTTCAACAGAGGGGCGGCAAGGGTTTCACGCCCTATAAAAGCGCCCGAAACGCGCGCCTGATAAGACGATAAATCAGTCTGTCACGCCAGTGAGTTCGTCGAATATATCCTGGACCCGTTCAATTTTATCGCACTTTACCACGTTGCTGCCGCAGAAGAAGAGCCCTGTCTCCCAGTCGCCCATGTAGGCGTCGACGAGCGCGCCGGCTATGCAGAACGTCGTGCGGTTCCTCAAGTATGTGCAGTGCGACAGGCAGGCCGCCATGCAGGGTTTGCTCTCGACCCTGTCCTCGATGTACTTGGTCACGAAAGGATTGCGGAGGGCTCTGCCGGGGATGCCGACGGGGCTCATGATGACGACCACGTCATCCTCGGTCGCGTCGATGTAAGCCTGCTTATACCTCGCGGCGGCGTCGCCCTCCTCGGTACAGGCAAAGCGGGTTCCCATCTGAACTCCCCTCGCGCCGAGCGCGAAAGCGCCGTCCATATCGGCTTTATCCCAGATGCCTCCCGCTGCAATCACCGGTATGTCCGCTTTGACGACATCCGAGAGGTATCTGACGAGCTCCGGAACGACCGACTCCAGCGAAAACGCCTCGTCGGTCACGTGTTCCATCTTCGTCGCGCCCAAGTGCCCGCCCGCGTAAAGCGGGGTTTCGACCACAATCGCGTCCGGGAGCCTGTCGTAGAGCTTGCCCCACTTGCGAATAATGAGATCGGCTGCTTTGACGGAGCTGACGATTGGGACCAGCGCGACGTCGGGAAAGTCCTTTGCGTACTCCGGCAGTTTCATTGGGAGCCCCGCGCCGGAGACGATCATGTCCACCCCTGCCTCGCACGAGCTGCGAACCTGGCGGTCGTAATCGGTGAGCGCCACCATACAGTTTATCGCGACAATCCCATCCGGGGCCTTTTCCCTCGCCGATTTTACGGCCTCAGCCATCGCAATCTCGTTCACGTCGAAATAATTTCGCCCGTTAAAGAGCGGATGATCACACGCCAACCCCACGCTCGCTATGGTGCCGACTCCCCCACACGAAGCGACCGCGCCTGCTAAGCTCGGTCCCGATATCTTTACGCCCAT
>JAISQP010000172.1 GCA_031274115.1 Synergistaceae bacterium | reverse complement strand
ATGGGGCTGCAAATTATGGAGCGCGGATAAATGCCGAAATATTTTATCGACAGCAATGTTTTTCTTCGCTATTACAGCCATGATGACGCGCGGCAGAGCGAGCAGGCCAAAGCGATTTTACTTAAAGCCAAAGCGAGGGAAATAGATTTATATTGCGGCTGTCGCACAAAGGCTCGAAATTGGTGTTATCACCTTTAACGATAAGCATTTTACCAGATTAGGGTCGGCGCTCTATCCTTTATCCGACGTTCCGCCAGGAATGTGACCTCACTGCGCATTCAGGCGAGCAACATGATATCGCGCGGTTTGATCTTTACGTTGACGGCGTCTCCCTCACTCAGCCGTTCGGCTTCCGATTTCGGCAGTTCGATCCTGATGCGGGAGAAGTCTCCCTCCGCGGCGGCGCCTGTGGGGCGGACGTTTACGATTGTCGAAAATACGTCGGGCGTTATTCTGAGTATTACGCAGGGAAAGGAGTTCTCCTCGCGCGAGTCGCCAGCCTCCGGTGAAATCACGACGTAATGCGCTCTCACTCCTATATGGCGAACGTCATCGCCGACGGGCTTGCCGCAATGTAAATCGACGTTCCAGTCCTGCGCCCGCACGGTGTCGGGGCCCAACCGTTCGGCGCGTGAATAATTTTTGCATCCCGACAAAAGCGCCGACGCCAGCGTGTCGGGGGAGTCGAAGAGTTCGGCGACCGACCGCGCCCGTTCGAACTTTCCGTGCTCAAGTACGCAAACCCTGTCACAGAGCCTGTATACTTCGTCGCGGTTGTGGGAGACATAAAGCGTGGAACCTTTGAAATCCTCCAGTATCCTCGCGAGCTCGCCTTCGAGCTGCCAGCGCAGATAGCTGTCGAGAGCGGACAAGGGTTCGTCAAGCATGATTATCGAGGGATCGCTCGCCATGATGCGCGCAAGAGCGACTCGTTGCTGCTGTCCGCCGGAGAGCTGGGCCGGGTAGTGGTTCTCGAGGCCGTTTATGTAAAATTTTTCGACGAGAGACCTGAAGCGCTCTCGCGCGTCTGTCTTACCGGTGCGCTTCAAGAGAACCGAGATGATGTTGCCTTCGACCGTCATATTGGGAAAGAGAGCGTAATTTTGGAAGAGAAGCCCGACCCGCCTCTTCTGAGGGGAGAGATTGATCCCCTTCCCGGAGTCGAAGAGCGTGGTTCCGTTCACTACGATGACTCCCTCATCGGGGCGCACGATCCCGGCAATGCATTTCAGTGTCATACTTTTGCCGCAGCCTGAAGCGCCGAGCAGCGCCATTACCTCGTTTCCGGCTTCGAACTCGGCCTCCAGCGCGAAGCCCTCGAATTTTTTCCTGATCTTCACATATATGGACATAGCCGGTCTAATCGCCGGTCAATCCCGGTTTTCCCAGGACGTAACCTTTTTTGGGCCTGTTGTACCTGTTCTCGAGCATATTCACGGCGACGAGGACGACGAACGATATAATCAAGTTGACAGCCACCCATTTATAGGCGAGCGAATCATTGCCCTCGCGCCAGAGTTGATATACGGTGGTCGAGATAGTCGCCGTACGCCCAGGGATATACCCTGTCACCATCGTGGTCGCCCCGTATTCTCCCAGGGCCCTCGCAAAGGCAAGCACGGCGCCCGCGAGTACTCCCTGTTTGCAGTTGGGCATCATCACCCTCCAGAAAATAAAAGCTCCCGAGAGCCCCAGAGTCTGCCCGGAGTAGAGCAGCGTACGGTCAAACGCCTCGAAAGCGCCTCTCACCGTCCGGTACATCAGCGGGAACGTCACGATCGTCGTGGCGAATATCGCGGAGTACCACGTCATGGTCATCTTGAACCCCCACAGGTCCAGAACCAGCGAGCCCACAGGCCCGAACGGGCCTATTGTCTTCAACAGAAAAAAGCCGACGACCGTCGGAGGCAACACCATCGGCAGCGTCAGGACGCAATCCATGAGGCCCTTGACCGCTTTTGGAGCGCGAGCGATATAATATGCCGCGAATATTCCGGCGAAGAACGTGAGAAATGTCGAAATCGCCGCGACGCGGAGTGAGTTGTAAAGCGGAAACCAGTCCACTATTAAGGGGGGTTAGATGCGGGAGCGGCGGAGATGAACGGGCCGTTCCCGCATCTGACTTTTATTTGGCGGGGATGGCGAAGCCGATTCGCTTGAATACGGTTGCGCTCGCGTCGCTCTTGAGGAACTCTATGAAAGCTTTGGCGGCGGCCTCGTCCTTCACTCTGCTAAGGATGGCGGCGGGGTAGGTGATCGGCGCGTGACTGCCGCTGGGAGCTTCGGCCGCGATTTCCACGCCGTTCGAAGTTGCCGCGTCTGTGCTGTAGACTACTCCACAGTCGACGGCGCCCGCTTCGACCTGGGCGAGGACCTCTTTAACGTTGCTCGCGAAGCTGATTTTTTTCTGTGAGTTAAGCTGATCCCAGAGCTCCAGCTTTTTGAATATCTCTTCGGAGTACTGCCCTACGGGGACGTCGGAGTTGCCGAGGGAAATCAGACTGACCTTGTCCGTCGCCGCATCCTTGAAATCCGCTATGTCCTTGGAATTTTTGCCCTTCGGTACGATGAGGACGACTTTGTTCGAGACGATGTTAAAGCGCGTCCCCGGCATTACGAAATCAAGTTTCTCGGTGTTTACGGAGGGGTCTGCCGTAATGTCGATCTGATTCATCTGCCTCTGCCCGGCAGAGATGAATATGTCGCAGTCCGCGCCTTCCTGTATCTGGGTCTTTAACGTTCCGCTCGAGTCAAAGTTATAGACTATGTTGACGTCCGGCGCGGCCGCTTTGTAAAGGCCGGCGATCTCGTTCAAGGACTCCGTCATGGACGCGGCCGCAAAGACCGTCACCGTTTTCGCGGCCGCGAAAGC
>JAISQP010000138.1 GCA_031274115.1 Synergistaceae bacterium | reverse complement strand
TACACCATGGGGAGGATCGCTGGCGGCGACTTTGACGCCGCTATTCGCGGATGCGCCGAGGAGGTCAAGGCGCTGGGCTTTCCCATAATGATCGAGTTCTGCCCGGAGGTGAACGGCTCGTGGTTTCCCTGGAACGGGGCGTGGAACGGCAGGGACGGGGACGAATACGGCGAGAGGAACTTTCCTGACGGGCCTGAGCGATTCAGGGACGCGTACAGGCGCGTCGTGAGCATTTTCAGGGAATCAGGCGCGGTCGACGTAACCTGGGTCTTTCACATCGCTTCGGACGGATCGCCAAAGGAGACGTGGAACTCCGCCAGATACTACTACCCCGGTGACGAGTGGGTAGACTGGATAGGCGCGAGCGTCTACGGCAGGCTGCGGGGAGAGACGCCCTCCGCGCCGTTCGACAACATTATGAGGAAAATTTACCCTGGTCTCTGCGCGCTGTCGCCGTCGAAGCCCATAGCGCTGCTGGAGCTTGGCGTTTCCGATTCGAAGAAAGCCCGCGACAAGCCGGAGTGGATAAGAAACGCGCTGGAATCGGTCAACTCGGGCCGCTACCCGAGACTGCGGGCCGTGAGCTGGTGGAATAAGACAAGGCGTCAGGACGGCAGCCGCTCGACGCTCGAAATAGACAGCAGCCCGGAGAGCCTGGAAGCTTACGTTGAGGGCGTGAAAAATTTAGAGACGGAAGCGCGGTGGAGCGCAAAATAGCCTAGCGGCGCAAAAAATTGCCGTGCGCCTGTACTTAAGGTATCCTCAGCGATCCAACCTGCCGATTTTGGATGATTGCATTCAGTTGACGTAGCGGCTCTTCCTGATAATATATATCTCGCGTGTCGAAGCGGTGTCAGGACGCACAAGACGAAGGAGGAGTGGAGTATATGGGGACACGAAAACCAGAGGATATAAGGACTATCGCTCTCGTATCTCACGGAGGCGCGGGCAAGACCTCTCTCACGGAGGCGCTTCTGTTCAACAGCGGTGCGATCACAAGGATGGGCAGGGTTGACGACAAGAACACGGTTTCCGATTTCGACCCCGAGGAGCAGAAACGCTCGATTTCGATAAACAGTTCTCTTTGCACATTTTCGTATAAGAACAAGACGATTCATCTTATAGACACCCCAGGCTTCTCCGATTTTTATTTTGAACAGCGTGCTCCCATGAGGGTGGTCGACGCCGCGATAGTCGTGATAAACGCGACCGCGGGCGTAGAGGTCCAGACCCGCAAGGTGTGGGACTTCTCCGAGGAGTTCAACACCGCGACGATGTTCTACGTCAGCAAGATCGACAAGGAGCACGCCGACTTCGTCTCAGCGGTGAACGACGTTCAGGCCAACCTGTCGAACAAGGCTCTTCCTCTGATGCTTCCGATAGGCGAGGAGACATCCTTCAAGGGCGTCGTAAACCTTATCGACTGCAAGTCGTACACGTACAAGGGCGACGGCGCGAAGGACTTCATCGAGGGCGACGTTCCGGCGGATATGAGGGACGCCGTCATAAAGGCCCGCGATGAGCTGATAGAGCGTGTGGTCGAGGCGGACGACGAACTGATGATGAGGTATCTCGACGGCGAGGAACTGTCGAACGATGAGATAGAGGAAGCCCTCAGAAAGGCCGTTATCGCGCGGATCGTGTTCCCGATCATCCCGGGGGCGAGCGTCCCGAATATAGGCATTGTCCAGATAATGGACGCGATAGTGTCGTATCTCCCGTCGCCGCTCGATGTCTCGCCGCGCAAGGCGCTGAAGGGCGAGACACAAGAGACTGTGGATATACCCCCTGATATAAACGCTCCTTTTATGTCGCTCTGCTTCAAGGTAATGGTGGACCCATACGTCGGAAGGCTCTCCTTCATCAGGGTTTTCTCCGGTCAGCTTTCGACCGACCAGACGATATACAACGTCTCGAAGGGAGTGGAGGAGAGGATAAGTTCCTTCCGCGTGATGAGGGGCAAGGAGAGCGTTGAGCAGAAGGAGATAGTTCTCGGCGATATAGTCGCGATCCCTAAACTCGACAGCACCACGGTCGGCGACACCCTTTCGGTGAAGGGGCAGAACAACCTGTTCCCTGAGATAAAACTTCCAAAACCCGTCTACAGCTTGGCTGTATTCCCGAAGAGCAGGGCGGACGAGGACAAACTGGGCAACGCGGTGCGCAAGATATTGGAGGAGGACAAGACCCTCAAGTTCGCAAAGTACGCGGACACCGGCGATTCCATACTCTCCGGAATGGGCGATATGCACCTCGATATAGCGCTCTCCCGCATCAAGGACAGGTATAAGGTCGACCTCGAGACGAAGATCCCGAAGGTCGCCTACCGCGAGACGATCAAGAGGACCGCGAAGGCGCAGGGCAAGTACAAGAAACAGACGGGCGGGCGCGGGCAGTACGGCGACGTCCACTTCGAACTCTCGCCGCGCGAGCGCGGTAGCTCGATAACGTTCGAGGACAAGGTCGTCGGCGGAGTTGTTCCGAAGAACTTCATCCCCGCGGCCGAAAAAGGTCTCCGAGAAGCCGCACAGAAGGGCGTACTCGCCGGCTATCCCGCGGTGGACTTCAACTGCGCGATATTCGACGGTTCGTATCACGATGTGGACAGCTCCGAGATGGCGTTCAAGATCGCAGCGTCGATGGCCTTCAAAAAAGCGTTCGTGGAGGCGTCCCCAATACTGATCGAGCCCATAATGAACATCTACGTCACTGTCCCGGAGGACTCTGTCGGCGACGTCATGGGCGACCTTAACAGCAGGCGCGGCAGAATTCTCGGCATCGACCCCGCCGGTAAACTTCAGATCGTAAGAGCCCAATGTCCTCAGGCGGAACTGTTCCGCTACGCTATAATCCTCCGCTCGCTCACGTCCGGCCGGGGCTCGTTCTCGATGGAGTCCTCGCACTACGAGGAGGTCCCGCCGGACATAGCGAAGAAAGTAATCGACGCCGCCGAAAAGGTATCCGACGACGAAGAGTGATCTCTAAAATAAATAGGGGAAAATACAACTGACTTAAAAAATTGAAAGATCATAAAATCACGGGCATCGTCCCGTGATTTTTAATGGGGTGGCGGTAATGGGAATGGCGTCAAAGGTATAATATGCCTGTGTCATATGAGGGGGTGTATAACGATGCGCAGGATACCGGCGCTTTTTCTCTTCGTCGTGGTGGGCTTGATGCTTTCAGAGAGCGCCTATGCGGCTTTAAACAACGTCCGCGGGGCGATCCTGATGAATTTGAAGTCAGAGAGCGTGCTCTACGTCCAGGATGAGAACCGTAAGGTTCCGCCGGCGTCGCTCGCCAAGATCATGACGATGTACGTGGCCATGGACGCGGTAAACGACGGCAGGGCGGACCTGTCGGACGACGTAACGATCAGCGGAAGGGCGGCAAGTCAGGGCGGATCCAGCCTTCACCTGGCGGAGGGGGATGTCGTTTCGCTCGATCTGCTGCTGGCCGGAGTTGCCGCCGTGTCAGGAAACGACGCTGCCGTGGCTGTCGCCGAATACGTTGGGGGTTCCGTCCCGCGCTTTGTCCGCCTCATGAACGCGAAAGCCGCGAAGCTCGGCATGAAGAACACCAGGTTTTACAACCCAAACGGTCTGCCGGCGGAAGGACAGGTGACTACGGCGCGGGATATGCTGACGCTGAGCAGGAGCTACATAGAAACTCATCCTGATTGCCTGAGATACCACAGCATTTTATCGATTTTATACGGAGGGTTCGTATGCACGAATAAAAATCCGCTGCTCGCGGCATGTCCGGGCGCTGACGGTCTCAAAACCGGCTGGGTCCAGGCCTCGGGGTTCAACCTCGTTGGTTCGGTAAAGCGCGGGGACATAAGGCTAATATCGGTAGTGCTTGGAGGAGAGGCGCCGAACGACATGGCGGATGAGTCGCTGCGGCTGATCGAAGCGGGCTTCAAGACCGTTGGAAGCGGGGGCGCCATAAAGGTTAAGGAATTTCTGTCGGAGGAGTCGTGAAAATGAGAGAAATAGACGCGTCCGCCGTGATGTCAGCCGTCGCCGCCCTGTGCGTCGACACCAACTATCGGATAGCTGACGATATCAAAAGGGCGTTCGTTAAGGCAAAGAATACCGAAGAGAGCGATCTGGCGGTCGGAGTCATGGAAGATCTGCTCGAAAACGCGGTGATAGCGGAGGAGGGATCGCTTCCCCTCTGTCAGGACACGGGAATGGCGGTCATCTTTGTGGAGATAGGTCAGGATATTCACGTTTCGGGCGCATTGTCCGACGCGATCGACGAGGGTGTGAGGCAGGGCTACAGGGAGGGCTTTTTGCGCAAGTCCGTGGTCTCGGACCCGATCGAGAGGGTAAATACAGGCGACAACGCTCCGGCGGTCATTCATTACGATATTGTTCCGGGGGACTTGCTTCGAATAACAGTCGCTCCGAAGGGTTTCGGCAGTGAGAATATGAGCGCGCTCGCGATGCTCAAGCCGTCGAACGGGTTGGAGGGCGTTAAAAAATTCGTCGTAGAAACCGTCAGAAATGCTGGCCCCAACCCATGCCCTCCAGTCATAGTCGGCGTCGGAGTGGGCGGAACGATGGACTACGCTTGCCTTTTGGCGAAGAAGGCGCTTCTGCGCGAAGTCGGAAGCGCGAACTCATCGGCGTTCTGGGGCGAGGCGGAGCGGGATCTGCTGGAGGAAATAAACTCGCTAGGCATAGGCCCCGCCGGTCTAGGCGGCGGAAACACCGCTCTTGCGGTGCACATCGGAACTTACCCAACGCACATCGCCGGCCTTCCGGTCGCGGTAAACATAGGCTGTCACTCGACCAGGCACAAGTCCGCAAACCTTTAGCCGGGAGGCGATCTCATTGGACAATATTCGAAACGCGAAAAAAATCACCACGCCGCTGTCGGATGAATCGATACGCGGGCTTGCCGTTGGGGACAGGGTGCTGATAACCGGGATAGTTTACACCGCGCGCGACGCGGCCCACAAGCGCCTCTTCGAGATCATGCAAAGCGGCGGAAGTATGCCGTTCGACTTCGCCGGACAGATCGTCTACTACGCGGGCCCCAGCCCCGCCAGGCCCGGGGCTGCCATCGGTTCGATAGGGCCCACCACGAGCGGCCGCATGGACTCATACTCGCCGGCCCTCATCAGGTTGGGGCTCAAGGCGATGATCGGCAAGGGGCTGCGAGACGACGAGGTAAAGCGCGCCATTGTGGAGCACTGCGGCGTTTATTTTGCCGCGGTCGGGGGCGCCGGCGCTCTGATATCGAGAAGCGTCAGACGCGCCGATGTAATAGCGTTCCCAGAGCTGGGGACGGAGGCGATAAGGAGGTTGGAGGTGGAGGACTTTCCGGCCGTTGTCGCTATAGATTCGTCCGGGAACGACATCTACGCGACAAGCGACTACCGTTGACCGCGCGGCCCGCGCCCGTCCTCTCTCAAATCGGACAGACAACTGTCCATCCTGAGCATGAAACTGTTGATGTTGTTCGAGTAGTTCTCCATCTCGGAGGACATATTGCCGGCTTTTGACCGAACCTGATTGCAGCAGATCTCCAGCTGATCCAAGTATCGCGACGTGGCCGCCGCGGCCAGCAACTCCTCCGGGGTCGCTGCGGGATTGTTTCCCCTTTCGGCTATCTTTGTCCTCAGCGCGTCAACCTTGGCCTGGATGGCCTCGGCGGACCGAATTATTCTGTCCGCTGATGTTTCTATTTTCTTTGTGTCCGATATCGAGCTCATCGCGATTATCTGGCTCTTTTTCGCCATCCAGAACAGAGACGCGCTGTCGGCCGGCTCTCCACGACAACTCCCCCTGGATTGCGATCTAATTTCCATTATTATTTTATAGCTTATTATCAAAGTAGTGAAGAAAAGAGCGGAAAACACGGTAACAATGGCAAAATAAAATAACATAGCGCACCTCTTTGATTTTAAATCCTGTGAGACGAAAATGAGAATCATCTTATTTATCAAACTACAAGGATAAAAAGACGTAGTTAATAATAGCATAATTTGCTGGGAATTCAATAGGTTTTTTCAGGCCTCGCGCCACAGGTTCGCTGTCATGCAGTAAAAATCCAATAGCAAACCACGAAAAATAGGCCTGCAAAGATTATCCCTGATGAATTTTTGCCGCGTGGCGCCTCATAACGCTACCCC
>JAISQP010000092.1 GCA_031274115.1 Synergistaceae bacterium | reverse complement strand
CTCGTGAAGACCAATCTCAAGCCGAACGACACGGTCGCGATAATGGGCGCCGGTCCTATAGGCCTGCTGATCCTCCAGTTCGTCAAGCTGAGCGGCGCCAAAGCCATAGTGGTCGACCTCTCCCGCGAGACGACCAAGCTGAAGCTCGCCAAAAAATTCGGAGCGGACGTCATACTCGAGAACGACAAGTGCGACGCGATCACCGAAGTGCGTAAGCTCACGCTCGGGAAAGGCGTCGACTATCTCTTCGAGTGCACCGCCGTCGAGAGCTGCATGAACCAGGCGTCGCTCATGGTTCGCGCCGGAGGCAAGTTCGTGGAACTCGGCATTACGTCCCCCGAGGGGACGTCGTTCAAGTTCTTCCTCCTCCTCGTGATGCAGGGGATCGATCTGCTCTGTTCGTTCGGACACATGCCGCCCATGTGGGAGAAGGTAATAGAGCTGATGTCGGAGGGCAAGATCAACACCAAGGATCTCGTAACGCATAAGTTCAGCTATAAGCAGTTCGAGGAGGCCTTCGCGCTGAAGGGACCCGAGAGGGTCAAGGTTCTTCTCCACCCGTAAAAGTCAATAGAAGGGGAGACGGTTCTCCGCTAAAGTTAAAACGCTGTCTGTAAAATTTAGCGTATATTATTATAGAAGAGCGTTATTAAGCGAGGAAACCTCTCCCCTCGAAATACAAATCGGCCCTGTGGCTGTAACTTCCAGGAGAGTGAAATGGACTACAAAGAGCTTTTGAAGAGAAAAACCGTGAGCGTCGAGGAAGCCATAAGCAAGATTAAGGACGACAGCTATATACACACCTTCGGCCTTTCCTCCGAACCCCGAGCCTTTTTCAGACATCTCAACCTGATCAAGGGCAAGAGAAAGAACGTCACCATAATAAGCTCCTTAAACGCGGAATGCTATGACATTTATACGGACGAGGATTATATCGGAACGATAAACAACGAAAGCACGTTTTACTCCCGTTTCTGTTCCGAGGCGCACAAACGCGGCATGATGAACTACGTTCCCCAGCATCTGAGAAACAGCGGGGCCGATAAATTTTATTATTACGATTCGAGAAACAAACCCATAAGCATATATGTCGTGAGCGTGACGCCAATGGACAAGCACGGCTTCTTCAGCACCGGCCCCACGGCGATGTCCAACAGGGACCTCGTGGAGCGGGCGGACCTGAAAATACTGGAGATCAACGAAAGCCTGCCCCGTACCTTCGGCGACACCTATATTCATATTAACGAGGCGGACTTCGTCTTTCAGGGCGAGAACAAACTGGAGCTGCTGCCAGCCAGAGGAGTGAGCGAGACCGATAAACTCATCGGGCAGTATGTCGCCGAGATGATCGAGGACGGCGCCACCCTCCAGCTCGGCATAGGCAGCATACCGGACGCCGTGGCGGCGGAACTCAAGGACAAAAAGGACCTGGGCGTGCACACGGAGATGTTCGGAGACGGTCTCGTGAGGCTCTACGAAGCGGGCGTCGTGACGAATCGGAAAAAGACTCTTTTCCCGAACAAAATGATTACGACCTTCTCCTACGGATGCCAGGAGACCTACGATTTCCTAGACGATAACGTGAATGTCCTGCACCTCGACGTAGCCAGGGCCAATTCACCTTTTGAGATAGCGAAGAACAATAAAATGGTCTCAGTCAACACTACCCTGCAGGCCGACATCATGGGTCAGTGCGCTTCCGAGGCCTTCGGACCGCTTCAGCTCAGCGGGATAGGGGGCCAGACTGATACAGCCGCGGGGGCGAAGATGGCGCCTGGGGGCAAGTCGATCATCGCGCTGCACTCCACCGCTATGGTCAAAAATAAAGACGGAGAGAGGGAGCGCATCTCGAAGATCGTAAGCGCTCACCCAGCCGGCACGGTTATCTCGCTCCTGCGCGCCGACGTCGATTATGTGGTCACCGAATTCGGAGTGGCCGCGCTGCGCGGCGCGACGCTGCGCGAACGGGCCCATTCGATGATAAACATCGCTCACCCGGACTACCGCGACCAATTGCGCGACGACGCGAAACGCGCCCGTCTGATTTAAGGAACGGAGAGAAGCTTATATGTTCGATATAGCGATAATAGGCGGCGGTCCAGGCGGTTATGTGGCGGCCATAAAGGCTGCTCAGTCGGGCGCTTCGTGCGTCCTGTTCGAAGAGGACGAGGTCGGCGGGGTATGCCTTAACCGAGGCTGTATTCCAACCAAGACCTTCATCAAGAGCGCGCACGTGCTGAATACCTTGAAAGAGGCTGGCGCGTACGGGGTTGACGCCGGTGAATTCAGCCTCAACTACCCGCGCGTTCTCGAGAGGAAAAAGAACGTCGTGCGGCAGCTCACAAGGGGAGTCGCCGGACTCCTGAAAAAAAACGGCGTCACGCTCGTGAGGCAGCGAGCGGAAATTACGTCGCCGGGCTCGATTAAAACGGAGACCGAGACATACGAGGCGAAGAACATCATCCTCGCCACAGGGTCGAAGCCGGCGGCGCCTCCGATTCCCGGAATAGAGCACTCTGTGAACAGCGACTATGTCCTCAGCATGGAGACCCTCCCGAAGTCAGCCGCGATCGTCGGCGGCGGCGTCATCGGAGTCGAATTCGCCACTTACCTGTCGGCGTTCGGCGTGAAGGTGTATATCGTAGAGATGCTGCCTGACATCATCGCCGCCGCGGACAGCGACGTCATCTCAGTGGCGGGCAGGATGCTCAAGTCGCTCGGGGTAGAGGTCTGGACGAAGGCAAAGGTGGTGTCGATCGATTCCGGAGGCTTGAAATTCGTCAACAGCGAAGGCGCCGAACAGAGACTGGACGCCGAAATGGTGCTCTGCGCCTCTGGGCGGTCGCCGAACACCGATGTGGCGATGCTGGACAAACTCGGCGTCCGTCACACGAGAGGCGCCGTCGAGACGGACGGCCGCATGCGCACGAACGTTGACGGCATTTACGCCATAGGCGACATAAACGGAAAATGGATGCTCGCGCATACGGCAAGCGCCGAGGGCGCAGTCGCGGTGGAAAATATCCTCGGCAGAGAGGCGGTCATGCGCTACGACCTGATCCCGCAGTGCATCTACACCATGCCGGAGATCGCGTGGGCGGGGCTTACTGAAAAACAGGCGACGGAGAAGGGGATCTCCTTCAAAAAAGGAGTCTTCCCGATGATGGCCAACGGCAAATCTCTGATCGAGGGCGAAACAACCGGCTTTATCAAACTGCTGGTCAACGAATCCCAGGAGATAATCGGCGGACACATAGTGTGCGCCCACGCGACCGATATGATCGCCGAGATCGCGATGGTCATACAGATGAAGGGAACCGCGCGCGATATCGCGCATACAATCCACGCGCATCCGACGATATCCGAGACTGTCATGGAGGCCGCGGAAGCGGTCATAGGAAAGGCGACCCACATATAAGAAGCCTCTTTATCGTTTGAGACGCGAATCCCCGCCGCCCGGTAACCGCTTCCGGGGGCGGGTTGTTTTAGGGAAAGGCTAGACGCCGTCTATGTATTAGTCGCGAATGGCATAATGCCGTTTTGCGGTATGGAGTTTTCAGGAGGTAAATTTTTTGATTTATATCGAGCCAAAATCAACCGACGCGGCGTTCCATTTTTCCGCCGAGGAGTATTGTATGCGCCGCTTTGCTGAAAACGAGCCGG
>JAISQP010000078.1 GCA_031274115.1 Synergistaceae bacterium | reverse complement strand
TATTATCTCTCAAATTCTCTTTCTTGAGTTTTTTGAGATTTTTGTACTGGCGGGTGGATAACCCCGACCATGCCCGCGTGATCTCGTCCGTCAGTATGGCATACTCCATGCCCTTCTTTCTCTCATTTTTTTCATCTCACGGGCGACAGTCCGTTTGGCGATCCCCGTTGAGGTTGAAATCTGCTCAATGGTTAGTTGAGGGGTTGCGACCAAAGCAGCGAGGATTTTGGAGAAATTTACAGTGCCATTTACTATGCCATCAATGCCATTTACAGTGCCATCTGACCCGTTATCCGCAAACCCTTCCTCGATCGGGAACGAAACCGTCAGGAAATTCGGCGTGAAGCTGAAAATCGAACGGTCGTAGGCTTTGAGAATCCTGCTCATGCCGGAGCCGATCTGCTCAACAAGCTCCATGTCCTTGAAAACGCGCATGAGTTCGCGTTTGCGCTTTTCAGTGCCGCTTGAAATGCGGAGTTTACTCTTCGGCGCGAGATGGGCGTACCGGAGCGTCATTTTCATGGAGCCTGCTGCCTTCACCCCCTGCTTGCGGTCTTTGCCTTTGCCCTTGACTCTCACTCGCCGTTGGGGTACTTTGTCCCGGAAATGCCGATGGGAGGTTGGAGATAATGAGGGAACGCCTGATACTGCCGCCGGACGACAGGGGGCTCGAGAGCGTGAGGGGATGTCGGATGAGACCGGGGCTTGCGGTCGTGAGGGAGGCGCCGGTCTTGAGTCCGACCCTGCCGTGCGAGGGGACGGCTTGTTACGTTTACGGCACCGTGCTCAGGCGCGGGGGATGGTATCGCATCTGGCATCAGGCGGTGATCCCGGGTTTCGGGGACGCGGTCTGTCACTCCATTTCACGTGACGG
This sequence comes from Synergistaceae bacterium, assembly GCA_031274115.1. The sequence goes on along the minus strand of JAISQP010000078.1, from coordinate 1,856 downwards.
AATCGAGTGGAGGCGGCCTCTGTTCGGCGGCGCGGGAGAACTGAAGGGTCATCGGGCAAAGCACGGGAGGGCGCCGACTGTCGACTCGCTCTCGTTTCCAGAGGCTCTCGCCGCGGCGCCGGGGCTCTTCAGGGGCAGGAACAACATCGCGGCGTGTCTGCACAATCCGGTGGTGATCCCTCCGGACGAAGGGGATCCGTATCCGGGGCTTTACAAGATCTTCGGGTTTACCGGCCAGGGATACGTCGCCGGCTTCTCCAGAGACGGGCGTAAATTCCGCTACGCGCCGGAGAACCCGGTCATTCCTCTGGCATGGCGTCCCAACCCGAACACCGGAAAGAGCTGGGCGAACGATGTCGGAATACCCTTCTGGGACGCCGCTAAAAAGCGCTATGTTGGGCTCATAAAGACCTACGAAATCGACAGGGAGGGGCGGACGCGGCGGTGCGTCGGGTACGCGGAGAGCCCTGACCTTCTGCGATGGACGCCGGTCGAGACCGTCTGGACGCCTGGGGAGGCAGAGGACGCGATCGCCGTGTCAAAGGGGTTTCACTGGGCCGATCTCTACGGGCTGCCGGCGTTCCCTTACGGAGACGGATATCTCGGGTTTCTGTGGCTCTTCATGATCGACTACGAGCTTCCAAAGGGCACTCACGTGGGCAAGGTCGAGGTTTATCTCGCGTGGAGCCGGGACGCCCGCCGCTGGGAGCGCGTCTCCGACGAGCCTCTTCTCTCGAACCGGCCGGACGGAGAGTGGGGGTGCGGAACGATATACACGGCCAGCAGACCGGTGAGGGAGGCCGACCACGAAAAAATTTACTTCAGCGCCAGCTCGAGCCTCCACGGCGGGTGGGAGGTAGGTCTGCCGCCTCTGGGCGATCACCCTTTCGCGATAGGAGCGGCGACTCTGCCCAAAAACGGATTCTGCCGCCTCTGGGCCGAGGACGGAGAGTTCGTCGTCCCGCTGGGAGCGGTCGGAGAAGCCCGCCGCGTATCGATCACGTTTTCCCGGGAGAGCGGCGGCGCGTTTGCCGAGGCTCGCCAACGCGGAGCGGAAAGAGCCTTGTTCGTCGGTTCCGTCAATGAAGGGGAGAGGATAACGCTTTGTCCGGCAAAGAACGAACGCCGGGAGCTCCTCGTCACTCTAAGGAACTGCGGCGTCTACGCGATAGAGATACGCTGACGGCGGCGCTCAAGTCAATAAGTTCACTTCCCTGAGCGACCCTTTCAGGTCGTCTATCAGGTCGTCCGTATCCTCCAACCCCACGCTGAGACGGAAAAACCCTCCGTGAAAACGGTCAAGGCGTTTGCGATATCATTGTTAAGAGTTCAGGATTATGATAAAGTAATAAAATAAAAAGACATGTGGCCTGTTGATAAAAATCCAGTGTAAATGGGGATTGCAAAAAACATGCCATGATATATATAAAAGCTTGAAAATAGGAAGTCTTTATTGAACGAAAATAAATTATGAAGGAGAACTGTACTGTCATGAAGATGAAAGAATTTTCGGCGCAAGTTGTGACACTGTTTGTCGTTCTCTTGTCAGCGGCGACCGTCTCCCCGGCTTCTGCGGCGCCCTCGCTCGTATTTGCGGAATCGCTGTCGATCGGCCAATACAACAGCGGCCTGGTCAGCCCGGTTGGAGGGACCGAAGCCAACGTGAATATGTACTATCTCGCCAGCTCCGCCCCAACGTCGCGTCCGAAGGTCGCCATGACGATACACGGCGAAGGATTCGAACCCGGCAGGAAAATCGGTTTTGGGATTGACGTTCCGGCCACGACGGAGCCGTGGACGACGACTTCCTCGCCTCCCGACACCGTTGCGGACGAGGACGGCTCGTTTACCTACAC
>JAISQP010000058.1 GCA_031274115.1 Synergistaceae bacterium | reverse complement strand
TTGACGTCGCCGAGCATATCGAGCTTCCTGTATTTGTGTTCGGCGTGGATATAGCGTATGGTACCGCTTATCGAACGCATTACGAGCGATGACGTCTTTATCGTGTCTCCGACGTATTTCACCCCGCTCAGCCAGTCGCCGTCGGTGACTCCGGTAGCTGCAAAGTAAACGTTGTCGCTTGCCACGAGGTCGTCCAGCGTGAGGATCTTGTTCAGGTCCATGCCGTTTTCGCGGCAAATATTCGTCTCCTCCTCGTTTCGGGGCCAGAGCTTGCACTGCATGTTTCCGCCGACGCACTTGATTGCGCAAGCGGTGATAACGGCCTCCGGCGACCCTCCTATGCCGAGGAGCAGATCTATGCCGGAGTCAGACTTGCAGGTCGAAAGAGCGCCCGCGACGTCTCCGTCCATTATAAGCCTTATCCTCGCGCTCACCTCGCGAACCTCGCGAATGATGTTTTCGTGCCTTGGCCTGTCGAGGACGACTACCGTCACGTCCTCGACTCTCTTGCCCAGCGCCTTCGCGACAGATTTTATGTTGTCGGAAATAGGGGCGTTTATGTTGATCGCGCCGGCCGAAGCCGGACCGGTGGCGATCTTCTCCATGTAGAAAATATGCTTGGGGTCGTAAAGCGTTCCACGCTCAGCGAAAGCGACGACGCTCACGGCGTTTGGGAGCCCGAGCGCGGTAAGCCTCGTTCCATCGACCGGGTCCACGGCGATATCCACCTTCGGATCATCCCCGCGGCCGAGCCGCTCTCCATTGAAGAGCATCGGCGCGCAGTCCTTCTCGCCCTCGCCTATCACCACCACTCCATCCATCTGAACCGTGTTCAGCACGAACCGCATTGCGTTGACCGCCGCGCCGTCCACCCCGTTCTTGTCCCCGCGCCCCATCCACCTGCTGGCGGACATGGCCGCGGCCTCTGTGGCGCGAACCATCTCAAGAGCGATATTTCTGTCCGGACTTGACATAATGGGTACAACCCCCCTCTTTTGTCTGTTTAATCGGCGTTTCTTGCGTCGAATATCCGAAAACGAGCGAATATATCGTCTACGTACTTGAGGTAGAAATCGATGTCAAATAACGCGTCCAGTTTTTCCGGACCGGATTCCACAAAAGAAGCCAGCCTGGAATCCTTAGCGAGCAGAGCGCGCAAGGACTCTTCCCCCCTTCCGGTTACGCTCTCCCAGCAGCGCATGGCGTTTTCCTGGACGATTGCGTAAGCCTCCTCGCGGCTGAAACCCTCTTCGACAAGCGCGAGCAGGATTCTTCCGCTGAACAGCAGTCCCCTCGTTATGCCGAGGTTTTTATTCATCTGTTCCTCGTTAACCACGAGGCCGTCCACTATCCTCACGGCTGTATCGGTCATGTAGTGCGCGAGATGAAACGCGTCGGGCCAGATCACCCGCTCGACCGAAGAATGGCTTATATCCCTCTCGTGCCAGAGGGCGACGTTTTCGAGCGAGGCCGACGCGTAACCGCGCAGCAGCCGGGCCATCCCGCTGATCCTCTCGCAGAGTATCGGATTCTTCTTGTGCGGCATGGCTGAAGAACCCTTCTGTCCCCTGCCGAACGGCTCCTGAGCCTCCATCACCTCCGTGCGCTGGAGGTGGCGGATCTCGACCGCCAGCCTCTCGAGACAGGTCCCGTAAAGGGCGAGATCCAGCATTACCCTCGAGTGGCGGTCTCTCTGAATTATCTGGGTCGATACGGGATCCCGCCTCAGCCCTAAAGACCCGGCGACTCGCTCCTCTATATGCGGCGGGCAGTTCGCGTAAGTCCCGACCGCGCCCGAGAGCTTGCAGACTCTTATCTCGTCCCGCGCCTGACCCAGCCTCGCGATGTCGCGCTCGATCTGCGAGACGAAGCCGAGAAGCTTGAGACCGAAGCTCGTCGGCTCCGCGTGCACTCCGTGCGACCTTCCGGCAGTGGGAAGGTAGCGGTACTTCCACGCCTTCGAGGCGACCGCGTTCCGCAGGGTTTCCGCGGCGGCAAGCACCTGATCGAGAGCTTCGGAGAGCAGAAGGGACGCGGCGGTGTCTATCACGTCGCTGCTGGTGAGCCCGAGGTGAACGAACCTCCCTGACGGCCCGATTTTCTCGGCCACAGAGCTTACGAATGCTATCACGTCATGCTGCGTGACCGCCTCTATCTCCGCGATGCGGCCTATGTCGAAAGCCGCTCTTTCCTCTATGAGGGCCATGTCCTCCGGCGGGATAACTCCGTCCTGGGCCCACGCTCTGCACGCCGCCAGCTCGACGTCAAGCCACCTGGCGAACCTGTTTTCGTCGGACCATATCCTTTCCATCTCCCGCGTACGGTATTTATCAATCATCGATCGTTTTCCCCGCCCTTTGCGCCGTTCTCTTTCCGGATGTTTCTGAGATCCCTCCGCCAATCCAGCCTGACTAAATCTAAAAAGGCGTCGTACACCCCGCTCCTGAAATCCGGAAAGGTGAAGGAGAACCTCTCCCAGCCGTTTTTCCGCCTGCACATCGTGGTCTCCGCGAATATCCCGTCTCTCAGATATATCCTGTGCGCGTTGTCCTTCGTCGACGCGAGCGCGAGCTTCGCTCCGTCCAGATAACCAGGATCTATGTTGACCCTCCTGCCCGACTCCCCCAGCGCGCTCTCGGCTTCGAGACAAATCGCGTCCCTCTTCCAATCTGCCAGCCCCTGCGCGCCTCTCAGGCCGGAGAATGAGAAAAAACAGCGGGTCAGCTCCGGCGAGATATTTTTATAGTAGTCGGTATAATCGAAGGCAAACTCCCCGCTCCGTCTCTCGATCGGGCCGAAGATCTCGCCCAGTCTGCCTTCAACCCACGCCTCAAGCCCTCTCTCTCCTTTCGGAAAAAGCAACCCCACGACGAGTTTCACGGGAGGCGCGCCGAGGACTCCGCCGCTTGCTGGAACAATAGTTTTTAAGTTTGTCGGAACCTGCTCGCAGGGTTGACTCTTCAATATGACAACCCCAATCATCGGTAGTCAGGAGTGCGAAAAAATAATAACACGAGTTAGGCGTCTTCGCGCAAGCGAAAAGGCGAAGAAATTTTAAAAATCCACAAAAATTTTCCAGAGAATAACGCGCCGCAAGCGCGAAAAAATCTTTACCGGATTTATCGAGGGAATTTTTTGAACGGCGGACCTCACGGACAAAGAGCTGATTCGAACGATTCCTATTCCGAGTCAGAGACGCTTTATCTGACTCGGAATAGGAATCGGCGGACGGGATACGCTAAATCGACGCGCCTCCAGGGTCACTCGGAGGACGGCTGAGCGCTTTCCGGGGCTTGGGGCTTCTGCCGGCTTTGTTCTTTTGCCGGTCCTTCGGGGAGGGGGCGGGCGCTTCCTGGTTGTCGGAAGCGGCGTTTCCTCCGCGCGCCGGTTCGGTCTCGCCGCAAGGCGCGGCTTCTTCCTCGCGCGCGCTTTTAGCCGAGGCGTTCAGGGCATTTCGAGGCGCGCGCCGCTTCGTCTCTTTCGCGCTTTCGGGCGGAGCGCCGGAGATTTCAGTTTCGTCTTCCTTGGGAAGCTCTATTACCAGCCTGCCTATCAGTTCACCCTCCCAAGAACAGGGGATCACCTCCGCGGCGTTCTCCGGCGCGGTTCCGAACGGCGATATCCGCCGCACCGAAAGACCGTTCTCCTCCATCCTTCGGACAAAAGCGCTTCCTATGGAAGCCCACCATAGAAGATCCTCGGCCATCTCGAAATCTCCGGAGATTTCCTCTATGAAATAAGTTTCGTCTTCAAGGGGCAAAAGGGAAAAAGTTCTCTCTTTTTTCTTCTCCTTTACGACGATTATCCCGTCACTTCTTATTTTCCCGATCTGATCGGCCAAAGCCTTCATTCCACCCGGGATCAGCTGAAGCGCCGCGTCGTTGAGCGACGCGCGGTCGTTCTTTATGTTAAGGAGCGGGAGGGGAACGCCCCACCACGCCGGGAGCAGAACCATGGCCTCCATTATCCTCCGCTCCCTGTAGCTCTCGAAGGTCGAGCACTCGAGCGATCCCTCGGCAAAGACGAGGAGAGGCTGGCCCTGCGGGACGTCCTCCATGTTCATCTTGGCTGCCAGAGGCTCCGTGAGCGTGACGATGAACATATCCTCCAGGGTGGCGGCCGAGCGCCCCTGCTCCAGCAGCGCGATCAACTGATCCTTGTGCAGGAGGCGTTCTCTCGAACCCAACTGAACCATTATATAATCGGCGCCATAGAAGTACAAAGCGCGCAAAATCTCTTGAACGGTCGAATGGATCGAGAGCATATCTTTCTTTACCTCGGCGTTAAATTGCGTCATCGCCGTACTCCATATCGAGAAGGGCCGATACGAACGCTCTCGGGGAAAAGAGTTCGAGATCTTCCTGTCCTTCGCCAAGGCCTACGTATCTGATCGGCAGGCGGAGCTTCTGCGAAATGCTTATCGCTATCCCGCCCTTTGCGGTGTTGTCGAATTTTGTGAGAATCACCCCGGTGAGAGGCGCCGCCTTGTTAAACGCGTCCGCCTGCGCGAAACCGTTCTGCCCCATAACGGAGTCGAGAACGAGAAGGGACTCCGCCGGACCGCCCGTCTCGCGGCGGGTCACGCGCCATACTTTGGCCAGCTCTTCCATCAGATTGGATTTTGTATGCAGCCTGCCGGCGGTATCGACTAAGACGACATTCGTCCCGGCCGCCTTCGCCGCCTGAACGGCGTCGTACACCACAGCCGCGGAGTCGCTGCCGTGGCTGGAGGCAACCACCCTGACGCCGGTCCTCTCACCCCACGCCTTGAGCTGTTCGATCGCCGCCGCTCTATAGGTGTCAGCGGCGGCAAGTATCACGGACCTGCCCTCGCTGAGAAACGCGGCCGCCAGCTTCCCGGCCGTCGTAGTCTTGCCGCTTCCATTCACCCCCACGAGAAGCACGACTGAAGGACTCGCTGAAAGATCGAGCGGCTTCCCCATTCCCGGAGTCCCCTCCAACCTCGCGGTTATGAGTTCGGCAAACGCGCCCCTGAGTTCGGCTGTGTGCGCTATGCGCCTGTCTGTCGAAACTTGACGCAGATCCGCTATGAGGGACTCCGCGATTTCGACGCCGACGTCCCCCGAGATGAGACGCTCCTCCAGATCCTCCCAGAAGTCGTCCGACAGCGGGCTGTCAGAGAAAAGATTGGAAACGCCCAGAGACCACTTATTCGTCACATTTCGAAGCCTTGAAATAAATCCTCCGAAAATACCCATTTAACACATATCCTCCGTTCAAATTACTAAAGCGATCGCAAGCGGGCGTCCGGTTCGGCCCGTTCAGGCCCGGGCGCAAGCGCCGGAATTGCGGGGCTAATCACGGTCACTCCAGCTTATTCTCTCCGGTCGGGCGCTTCGCGCGCCTTCTTCTGCGCCGCGGCCGCTTCTCGGCGTCCGCGGCAGGCTGGGGCTTCACAGGCTGGACCTCGGCCTTTAAAGGAGCGGCATTGTCCGGCCGGGCGCGTTTCTGCATCGCGGGAACGATAGGCCTGTCGCTTCTTCGAGCGGCGCCCTGCTCTCCCCCTTTAACGACAGTCTCCGCCGCGGCGGGCGAAACCTTACGGCTGCTCCTTCTCCCGCGCCTTCGGCCGGCTCGTTTGCCGGTTGTCCTTTCAGCCTGATCGTATGCGGCGGGCCGTTTCTCCGCGTCGTGCGGAACTCCTGTATCCGACAGGACTTCCCGTTTCTCCGGAGCTTCATTCTCGCGCAGGCGCGGTACGCTCTCCCCGCCGCTTATAAAATCTCTCGATCTGCACGATATACAGGATTTTCCGCACGAGTCCGTCTTTGCCTGAACTTCCTCCGGAACCTCCCACTCCTCCCCGCTCATAACCGTCTGCCTGAAATTAGGGAAGAGGTCCTTCGGAACGGCTATATCGCCTCCTGACGGTTTGTGGCACCTGACGGCGTTGTTCGCTATGTCCAGGGACTGGACCACGTAGTTCCCATTGGGCGTCTTTATCTTGCTCCCCGGGGCCGGAAGCCCGTTCCACATCTCCTTGTACACCTTGTGCTCGAAGGACATGCAGCACATGAGGCGTCCGCAGATGCCGGATATCTTCGACGGATTCAGCGCGATGTTCTGCTCCTTCACCATCTTGATTCCTATCGGCGCGAACTGGTTCAGCCAGTAGCTGCAACAGCACGGCAGCCCGCAGGAGGAGACGCCCCTTATTATCCGGGCTTCATCCCTCACTCCCATCTGGCGCAGCTCTATACGGGTTTTGAAGCGTCTCGCGAGATCTCTCACCAGTGTTCGAAAGTCGAC
>JAISQP010000020.1 GCA_031274115.1 Synergistaceae bacterium | reverse complement strand
GCCCGGCAGACTCACGGCGGAGGAATTCGACGAGATCAAGAAACACACGACATTCGGCGCCAGGATGATAGACGACGCCATTGCCGATCTCGGCGACGCTTCGAACTTCCTGCACGTGGCGAGGGAGATAGTGATTTCACACCATGAATGGTGGGATGGTTCAGGTTATCCATCCGCTCTTGCCGGCAACGATATCCCAATATCCGGCCGGGTGATGGCGATATCCGACATATACGACTCGCTGACCTCCGAACGGCCGTATAAAGACGCCATGAGCCACTACGAGGCCATGGCGATAATCAACAAGGAGACCGGAACCCACCTCGACCCGCTCTTGATCAATCTCTTGCGCGATGTCTTCCCGCTCTTCGAAGGAATAGCGCGAACGCAGCAGAGCAAAAGCGAGTTCTCCGGGATCAAGGAAGGGCTGACCAGGGGAACGCCGGTCTAAAACGACAGGAGTCTCCTGACGGACTGAGGACAGGAGTAAAAGTTCAAGTGCAGGTATGTCGCCAGGAGCCTTTCGCCGTCGACAAAGCCGTCTATCCACTCCTCGCCTCTTCCGGAGGCCCGCTTTACCCTGAACGCCTCGGGGTTCCGCCCCTCCATGCTGGAGTAGTGGAACTCGTGCGCTCTTGCCGACTCGCCCTCTTTGAAGAGGATGTTGTCGCGAAGCGCCGTTCCCTCGACGTATCCAAACCTGTGAAGCCCGCTTTGCATCTTCACGTCCGTCTCGATGACGCCGGCCATGTCGAAGCGTTCTCCGTGATGCTCCAGACTGCGGGATAGGTACATCATGCCGCCGCACTCGGCGTAGACGCGCTTTTTTCTTGAAAAATCTCTTACAGATTCTATATAGGACAGGTTTCGCGACAATAAAGACGCGAATTCCTCCGGGTATCCTCCGGGCAGGATCAGGATGTCCGCGTCAGCGGGAACTCTCTCGTCGTTCAATGGAGAGGTAAAGACGACCTCGGCGCCCATATTCTTCATAAGCTCCCAGTTCTCCGGATAGTGAAAGCAAAACGCGTCGTCGCTCGCTATGGCGGCTTTTACAGAGGCGCCGTCCGGTTTTTTCACGGCGTCCGGCGCGGGAGGCGCGATAAAATTTCCGGACGGAGGCTGGGCAATGCCGGCAAGCCGGCTCATGTCGATTCTTTGCGCCGCCTCCCTCGCGAAGCGATCAATGACGTCGTCCGCGTTCTTTCTCTCGGGCGCTGGGATCAGGCCCAACTGACGCGACAGAAAGGACGAGTCTTTGAGGTTCCCCAGCCAGCCGATCAACGGTATCCCGACGAACCTGTCCAGGGCTTCTTCGATGAGTTTTGCGTGACGTTCGCTCGAGACCCTGTTCGCGATTACTCCGGCAACTTTCGGCGCGAGCGGTTCGAGAGAGGCGAAACCCTTCACTGTCGCGGCGACGCTTGTGGCGGCCGCCTTAGCGTCGACGAGGAGGATTACCGGAAGGCCGAGCGCGCGGGCAAGCCACGCGGTGGAGTACAGCCCCTCCGGTCCGAGGCCGTCATACATGCCCATGACGCCCTCTATAACCGCTATGTCTGCTTTTGGCGCGCCGTCGCGGGCCGCGCAGCCCTCCGCATAGAAGAACGGCATCAGCTCCGGGTTAGGGAAGCCGTCGAGGCTCCTGCATCTTCTGCCTGAGGCCAGAGAAAGATAAGTCGGATCGACGAAATCAGGGCCTGTCTTAAAAGGCTGTACGGCCAGGCCCTTTTCCGAGAGCGCCCTGCAAATAGCGGCGGCGGCGGTGGTTTTGCCGGTTCCGCTCGACGCCGCCGCGAGGATGAAGCCCTTTACGTCGGAGAAGGGCTTCATATCAAAACGCCGCCCTGTAGACGCAGGGCGCCGGCTGTGCCGTGTATGGCCTTGGATTTGTCAAGTTGAGCATTGAAATATAGTATCGGCAATTCATGATATGCCTCCCTATTGACTGACTCCTGACCGCGAATTTTTACCGCTGGATTTCGACTTTGTCGCCGTCGTTCAGGTTATTGCCGCCAAAAACTATCACGCTCTCCTCGGGCATGACGCCGCCTGTTATCTGAACGAGCCCGCCCTGCCTCAACCCGGTCGTGACGTTCCTTCTCCGGGCGATTCCGTCCTCCTCGACAAAGACGTAGTATCCTTCGGTTCCGCTGTTGAGCGCGCTCTCCGGCAAAAGCACGGCGTTTTTAAATTCGCGCTCCACTATCGACGCCTGTCCGAACATCCCCGGGCGCAGGCGGTTTCCGATCGCTTCGTTGTCGAGTTCTATCTCGACCGCGCTCGTCCTCGTGGCAGGGTCCACGTATGGATCTATTCTCGTCACCTGCCCCTGGAACTCTTCATCCGGCAGCGCGTCGAACTTCAGAAAAACGTCCATGCCCGGTTTTATCGCGAAGATCTTGTTCTCGGGAATGCGCAGAGATGCCTTCAGCCTTCTCATGTCGGCGATATCCACGATTGGGGAGCTAGGCGAGATCATCGCCCCGGGGGTCATGGCGTAGTCGTTCAGGACGGTTCCGTCGAGCGGCGAGTGTATTATGTAATCCCGGCGGGAAGACCTGACCCGTTCCAGCTCGGACGCGACCTGACGTTCGCGCGCGAGCGCGGCGTTGTAGCTTGCGCGCGCTGAGGTGTGCGCAGTCTCGATTGTGTCGAACTGCTGCTGAGTGCTGAATCCTTCCTTGACGAGTCTCTCGTAGCGGTCGAGATTCGTCTTCGCGTTCATCATCTCCGCCCTCGCGCGTTCGGAGTCGGCCTTTGCGGAGGCGAGCTGCGCCTCCGTCGCGCTGATAAGCGCGTCCTGCTGTTCGTGCTCCAGCGTCGCTATGATCTGCCCCGCTTTCACTTTATCGCCCTGCTTCACGTGAAGGCGCTCCAGCCTGCCGGTGACGCGCGGGATCAAGTTCACTCTTTTGACCGCCTCGATCGACATGTTCTGGACGACGCTGTCGCGGACAGTTTTGTCGTTCGCAGCCGTTGCCGTCCTCACGAACGGGGCGGGGCCGCCCGGATTTATCTCCGCGGACGTGGCCGGAGTCTCTCCCCGGCCGTAGAGGCCCAACCCCGCCGCTACTATGCCTATAACCGCGGCGGCCGCGACAAGAATAATAAAGATAATCGGGACAAGAGGTCCCCTGCTCCTGGCGGTACGCTTCATCAAAATTCCATCTCCTCGGTCCATTCTATTATGCCGCCCTCCGTGACCTTGAGCGCCACGACGGCCAGCGTGTGATTGTAAAGAGATCGCAGATACTCCAGCCTGCTCCCGGTGAGAGAAGTCTGAGCGTCGAGAAGATCGAGCTGCGGGGTCACTCCCTCCTGGAAGCCTACCTCCGCCAGGCGGAGCGTCTCCTCCGCCAGATCGAGCGCCTGGCTCGCCGACTCCAGATGCTCGACAGTCGTCTCCAGCTCGGTCCACGCGGTCTCCACTCCGGATTTTATGTCGAGTTCCTTCCGGGACAAGGCTATTTTATCCTGCTCTATGACGGCTTGAGCCCGTATGACGTTGCCTCGCGAGACGTTTCGGTCGAGGATCGGGACCGTAATCGAAAGCTCGGCGCGCCAGGTGTCGTCGCCGGAGTCGCTTCCCCTGTACGGGTCGAGATACCCCGCTGAAGCCCCCAGCGTGACCCTCGGCCTCGCGCCGCTGCGCTCTATCTCTATCTGGTTGGCCTGGTACTCCAACTGCGCTTCGAGCGCGATCCTATCCGCGCGGCTCGTCATCGCCGACGCGAGCGACTCCGCCCTGTCTCCTCTGACTTCCATCGCCTTGAGGCGCCCCAGGACGGGGCGGCGCTCCTCGGGCGGTATCGCCATGAAGTTCATGAGCGAGATGACGGCGGCGTCGTACGCTCCCTCGGCGGAGCTCAGGTTCGCCCTGTTCGTCGCGAGCTGCTGCGACGCTCGGATCACCTCGAGCCTGTTCGATAGACCCAGCTCGCTCATTCTCGTCACCTCGCGCAGGTGCAGCTCGGAGGTCGTTATCGCCGATCGCTCCGTCTCCACCCTGCGCTCCTGCAAAAGAACGTTGTAAAACCTGGCGAACAGCTCGCCGACGGCTCTGTTTTCCGCGTCTGTCAGCGTCAGGTCCGCTATCGACCTGACCTGTGACGACTGCCTGCGCAGCGCGGAGTTTCTGCCGCCCGAGTAGAGCGTCTGAGAGAGCGCGACTCTGGCCGTCCTGTTGTCATACCGGCTCGATCCGTCCGTCGTCTGGTTCTCCTTCTGATCGTCCACGGCCGCGCTGAAACCGATCTCCGGCAGGAACGCTCCGTCAGCCTGCAGCTTGAACGCCTCCGCTTTTCTCATCTCCTGACGCAGGGAGAGCAGATCGAGGTTGTTTTGGAGCGTGAGGCCAATCGCCTCCTTTATGTCGATGGAGACGGCGGCGCCCGAGGGCGACGGGACGAAGAGGAGCGACAGCGTCAGGACGGCGGCAAGCAATGCCCGCGCGCCTGTCTCGAGAGAGTGATACAACCCCGTCATCGGCATTCGCTACTTCGCCCCCGCGTGGCCGGTCGCGTCCGGAGCGCCGGGCATTTCGGGCTTTCCTGCGCCTTTTGGATGACGGGCCTCCATCGAGCGCAGTCTCATATAGGCCTTGAATGTGATTACCTGTCCCCTGACCCAGTCCTTTACGTCGTCGAAGGCCAGATAAAGCACCGGGATAACGAGGAGAGTGAGCATCGTCGATGTGAAGAGCCCTCCGATTACCGCCACCGACATGGGCTGGCGAATCTCGCCCCCCTCGCTCATGGCGAGCGCCACCGGGAGATTGCCGATCATGGTGGAGACGGTCGTCATCAGTATCGCGCGCAGTCTGAGCGGGCCGGCCTCCACCACCGCGTCGAGCTTCTTCATCCCCCTCGCGCGAAGCTGGTTGATGAAGTCGACGAGCAGTATCGCGTTATTCACGACGACCCCCACGAGCAGGATTATGCCCATGAAGCTCATGACGCTTATTCGCAATCCCGCCGCGTAGAGCAGCCCGAACGAGCCCGTCGTCATGAGCGGCAGCGAGAACATGACGGTAAAGGGATGAAGGAAGGACTCGAACTGGATCGCCATCACTATATAGACGAGCAGTACGGCGAAGACGAGGACTATGGACATGTAGTAGAAACTCTCCTTCATGCTCTCGGAGTCTCCCGCCGGAACCATGCTGTACGTTCCGTCCTGCGGCGCGTACTTTCTGAAGACCTCCTCCATTATCGTGATGCCCTCGCCGGGCGATATGCCCTCTACGTTTGCGCCGATCTGGAGAGAGCGCTGCCTGTTATAGCGTTTTATAACGTTCGGCGAGTCGCCGATATAGCTCGTCACCAGACCGTCGGCGCGGATAACCTGTCCTCCGGCTGTTCTCACCAGCGTGTTGAAGACCTTGCTCGGGTCGTCGCGCAGAGTCTCCTCCGCCCTCAGCCTTATATCGTACCTGTACCCGCCGTCGTTGAACGATCCGCTGTCCGTCCCGCCAAACCAGGCGTTCAGCTCGTCGGAGAGATCTCTTATATTCACTCCGAGGTCATCGGCCAGCGCGCGGTTCAGCTCCAGGTTTATCCTCGGCTTGTTCATCTGGAGGTCCGTCGTTATGTCGACGAGGCCGCGGGCGTTTTTCGCGAGGTCGTTCTTTATGAGGTCCCCGATCTCCGCTAAGGACTCGCTTGTCGGCCCCTGGATAACGAGCGTTATGTCCGACCCGCCCCAACTGCCCATCTTGATGTCGACGTCCCTGAACGCGGCGAGTTTTCGTCTGAGCTGTCCCATTATCACAGACGAGTTCTCGCGCTGTTTCCTGTCGATGAGTTCTATGTTGAGGTTGCCCTTGTAGACCTCCTGCCCCGCTCCGCTGCCGGCGACGCCGTAGGTGTAGGCCACTCTGGGATCCTCTTTGATGACGTCGATCATCTCGCCCATTACCCTCTCCGTAACCTCGAGCGACGAGTCGGCCGGGAGTTCCAACTGGATGCGAAGGCGTCCCTGATCCTCGTTTGGCACGAATTCCGAGCCCAGATTCGCCGCAAACCACAAGCCGGCGCCGAACAGAAGCAACGCGACCGTCAGCACGACTTTGCGATGCGAGACGGAAAAACCGAGCGCCTTTTTGTACAAACTCTCGAGCTTCAGGAAAGGCGCCTCCAAAAACCTCTGGACGGGGCCGTTCTTTTCCTTTCCGAGTATGCGCGAACAGAGGAACGGCGTCAGTGTGAGCGACATCAGAAGGGAGATGGAGATGGTCATCGCGACCGTGACTCCGAACGCGCTGAAAAACCTGCCCATGAGCCCGCCCATGAAGGCGATGGGAGTGAACACCGCGAGCGTCGTGGCCGCTCCGGCCAGAACCGCGAAGGCAACTTCATTGGCTCCCTCGGACGCCGCGAGATATGGGCTCTTGCCCATGGATCTATGCCGCGAGATGTTCTCCATGACGACGCTCGTCGCGTCTACAACCATGCCTACAGCCAGAGACAGCCCCATCATCGACATGTTGTTGATCGTGATCCCCATCCAATAGAGCACGGACAGGCTTCCCAACAGACAGACGGGAATCGTTATGACGGCCACTATCGTGGCGCGCAGCGTTCTCAGGAAGACAAACATTATCACTGACGTGAGGCAGATGGATAGCACGATATCACCGAACACGCCCCTCATGGACCTCATTATGAACTGCGACGAATCCTGTACTACGACGAGCTTCGTGCCGCGAGGTCCCGTCTGGTTGAGTTCGGCGACGCGTTTTCGCACTTCTCGCGCGAGCGCGACTTCGTTGGCGCCTTTCTGCTTGCGGACCTGCACCATAATGGTCTGCGCCCCATTGTAGAGGGATTCGCTGCGCTTGTCCTCGAAGTCGTCCTCTATGCGCGCCACGTCGCGCAGCCGGATTATAGCGCCGTTGCGGTACGCCACCGGCACGTAAGAGAGTTCGGCCACGGAGCGGTACTCGCCCTCGAGCCTGATGCCGTACTCTTTGGCGGCGGTCTCTATGCGCCCGGCCGGGAGCTCGACGTGCCTGTTGTAGACCGCGTCCTTGATGTCCTTCGTAGTGAGCCCGTACGCCTCCATGCTGTCCGTGTTGAGCCAGACCCGAATTTCCCTGTCGCGGAACCCGGCAAGCTGTACGCCGCCGACTCCCTTCACCGTCTGCAAGCGCTCCGTCACGATATTGTCGACGTACCGCGCGACAGTCTTCATGTCCGTCCTGCCGTCGTTCTCAACGGCTATATTCATGATAGGCATGTTGGCCGGGTCGTACTTGTCGACCTGAGGATTATCGCACTCGTCAGGCAGAAGGCCCATCGCCATGCTGACCTTGCCGCGAACGTCGGCCGCCGCGAAGTCGACGTTTCTGTTGAGCTCGAACTCGACCACGATTACAGACCTTCCCTCGTAGCTGCTCGACGAGATGTTTTTAATGCCCTCTATCGTGTTGATCCTGGCCTCCAGGACGTCGGTCACGTCGTTGTCGATGATCGCGGGGCTCGCGCCCTCCATAGTAGTTATGACCACCACGATTGGGAACTCGACGTTCGGCATTCTTTCGACCCCCATGTTCATGTAGGAGTACACGCCAAATACCACCAGCGCTATGGACAATATCAGAACGGTTACAGAGCGGCGCAGAGAAATTTCAGTTATCTTCAATTCGAGCCTTCCTTTCGAGCCTTCCTTACTTTTTAAAAAAATTTCGCGGGAGAAACGCTGAATACCCCGACAATCGCCGCGAATTAATCAGAGCTTCCCAAGGTTTAAACGCATACATAATTTTACTTGAGTTACAATTATTTTCAATATTATGCGTTAAAAGACATGTGCGCCATGTGGAAATGTACAATAGACTGATTCGCGCTAAGACATGTTGGCAAAGGCAGTTACCAGAATTACCGCCAGGATGATGTAAATTACGGCGGCGGCGGCGAAAGCGTACAGCAGAGCGCCTAGGACGACAGCCCACGTATTGCTCCCGCCGAGGCGCGTCAGGTAGTGCGTCACGTCGCCGCGCGGTTCGTCCGGGTACCCCGCGACGCCGAGGTCCGACACAAATTTTCTGCAATAAAGGTATTTCGCCGTGATCGCTGACGCTATGGCCGGCAGAGAAACCGCGAACGGAACGCGGGCGACGACGAGCAACAGCATCGAGGCGGCAATGATAAGACCCGGTATGTACATCTTCCGGTAAAAAAAGTAAAACGGACCGCCGAAGAACGCCCACCAGCTCCACGTGCCGCAGAAAACCATCTGTCCGTTAATGACGCACTTCG
>JAISQP010000236.1 GCA_031274115.1 Synergistaceae bacterium | reverse complement strand
TGAAGTGCTTTTCTATAATCTGAGCGCCCATTGCCGCGGCGGCTACCGAAATGTGTACCCCGAGCGTATGGTCGGATAACCCGACAGGCGCGCCAAACGCCCGCCTCATCGTCTCCATGCCGCGCAGGTTCATTATTGACGCCGGCGACGGATAGCATGACGCGCACTGCAAGAGCGCGACTTTTTCGTTGCCCTGTCCCCTGCACGCTTCGAGCGCGTCCTCTATCTCTCCCATATTGGCCAGGCCGGTGGCTATTATCATCGGTTTGCCCTTAGACGCGGTTTTACGGATAAGCGGCAGGTCCACTATCTCGAACGACGCGATCTTGAACAACTCTGAAACGGCGTCCAGCTCATCGACGGCGGCCATGTCAAACGGCGCCGCGAAGAATATAATCCCCTTTTCGCGGCAATAATCCGAAAGCTCCGGCAGCCACTCGCGAGGCGTCTCGACGCTCTCAATCAGCTTTGTAACGCTGCTTCCGTCGTAAGCGAGCGTCGCGTCATCCTTCGCGGAGTAGAGAGTCCGCGCGCTGTATATCTGGAACTTGACCGCGTCAGCGCCCGCTTCCGAAGCGGCGTCTATCGTCTCCTTCGCGAGACTCAGCGAACGGTTGTGATTGGAGCCGATCTCGGCGATGACAAAGGTGCGAGTTTGAAATACGTCAAAAACATCATTTATCTGCATTTTCCACCGTCTCAACGTTAATGAATGTCAATTTTTTCGTCAGCGCCCATACTTCCAGCTCACTGCCACGATAAATCATTCGATCAAAATTTACAAGCTCTAAGAAGGCTGATTTATTGTCAGACGCATGAAGGGTAAAGATTAAAACCTCAAACTTCGCACCAAATAAAGTCGACATGAAAATGATACGTGTACTGAGGTTTGACCTCGGGCGTTGCCAGTTGCAATACTTAGCGAGCCATGGTAGGATATTTTCGCTCTGTAATTCGGTTTTCCGCCGGAGGCCCAGCCCCATGCGACGAAGAATCGCGAATCCCGCCAGGTTCGGAAGAAAGCACCGGTAAACGAAGCTCTTCGGGCGCCGTGGCAAAGCTGGGTCTCCAGCGGAAAACTGTTTTTTGCCATCAGACCCCAGGCAAGAAAAACAAGAACCTCGCTGTCCTGTTGCGAGAACAGGCGCTAAGCTATGTTTATGACAACTAAAGCTTTCACCAGCGAGGTGTGTTTATTATGTCAATACTGTACACAACCTGTGGCGCGAGGAGCGGGACTTTTTCTTGTATTTGTCATGCGGAAATGATATTATTTCAATCCTTAACAGCTGAGGCCAGGAGGTTCGCCGATGTCCGCTGAAAAAACGTTGAAAGATTACAAGAATACCCTTTTCCTGCCACAGACCGATTTCCCTATGCGAGCAAATTTATCGGCCCGAGAGCCCGGTTTTCTCGAATTCTGGGAGAAGAGCGGCGTTTACCGGAGGCTTGTCGAGGAGCGCAAGGGGCGTCCTTATTTCATCCTCCACGACGGGCCTCCCTACGCCAACGCCAACATACACATAGGCACGGCGCTGAACAAAGTGCTGAAGGACATGATCGTCCGTTACAAATGGCAGCGAGGTTTCTTCGCTCCCTACGTCCCCGGTTTCGACACGCACGGAATGCCTATAGAGCATAAAGTTCTCAGGGAATCCGGCATCACGACCGACTCCATAAACCCTGTCGAGCTGCGCAAAAAATGCGAGGCGCACGCCCTGAAGTATTGCGACATCCAGACGAAAGAGTTCATGAGGCTCGGCGTCTCCGGAGACTGGGCGAACCCATACATCACGTTAAAGCCGGAGTACGAGTCCGCCCAGTTGAAGATATTGGCGGACATGGTCGAGAAAGGCCTCGTATACAGAGGCCGGAAGGCGATATTCTGGTGCATAGACTGCGAGACGGCCCTTGCCGCGGCCGAGATCGAATACGAGGACGAGACTTCTCCATCCATATATGTCTCCTACCCCTTCCCGGATGCGGCCGAGAAATTTTCGCGCCTCCTGGGCAGAGAAGTCAGCGCCCTGATATGGACCACTACCCCCTGGACACTCCCGGCAAGCCTCGCGATATCTATCCATCCGGAATACGACTACTCGTTCTACGAGGCTGGCGACAAGGTCTATCTCATTGCGACGGCCATGAAGGAAGAGGTGGAGAGGGTTACCGGGCTCGAGTTCGGGGCGGAGCTGCTGAAGCTCAAGGGCGCCGCGCTGGAGGGGATGAAAGCGATACACCCCTTTTACTCCCGCAAGATTGTTTTCGTCCTGGCGGACTACGTCACCTTGGACACTGGAACAGGCTGCGTTCATACCGCGCCGGGCCACGGCGTCGAGGACTTCGAGACCGGCGTGAAGTACGGCCTCGATATATACAACCCGGTCGACTCGAAGGGGTTCTTCTACCCGGATACCGAGTTGGTCGGCGGAAAGTCGCTGGAGGACGCCTCGAAGATTATCTTCCACGTCTTGACGGAGTCCGGGCGGTTAATCGGCAAGATGAAGATAACGCACTCGTACCCCCACTGCTGGAGGTGCAAGAAGCCTGTTATCTTCCGCGCGACGGACCAGTGGTTCGTCGCGGTCTCGAAGTTCAGGGATAAAGCTCTGGAATGCATCGAAAAGGAGATAGAGTGGGTTCCGTCCTGGGGCAAGGAGCGCATCTCGAACATGGTGCGCGACAGGTCTGACTGGTGTATCAGCCGCCAGAGGATTTGGGGCGTGCCGATCCCGGCCTTTTACTGCCGCGACTGCGGAAACGTGATTCTTACGCCTGATCGCGCGAGGGCGGTCGCGGAGAAGATAAGGACAAACGGCAGCAACTACTGGTGGGAGGCAACTCCGGACGAGCTTTTGGGCGACATGGCGCACTGCCCCTCGTGTTCGAGCCGAAACATTGAGAAAGAGAAGGACATCATGGACGTCTGGTTCGATTCCGGCTGCAGCCACAAGGCCGTCCTCGAAAACCCCGGGGTCTGGCCCGACTTGCGTTTCCCGGCCGAGATGTACCTGGAGGGCAGCGACCAGCACCGGGGGTGGTTCCAGTCGTCGTTGCTGACGTCTGTCGCGACGCGCGGCGCGGCGCCCTATAAATCAGTCCTCACGCACGGTTTCATCATCGACCTCGAGGGAAGGAAGATGTCGAAGTCGCTCGGCAACGCTATGGTTCCGCAGGAGATAGTCGAGAAGTACGGCGCGGACATTCTCCGTCTATGGGTCGCGTCGACCGATTACAGGGGCGACGTAAGCATCTCTCAGACCATCATATCGAATCTCTCGGAGTCGTACCGCAGAATAAGGAACACCGCCAGGTTCCTGCTGGCGAACCTGCGCGGCTTCGATCCAAAGCGCGACCTCGTCCCTCACGCGGAGCTGCCGGAGGTCGATCAGTACATACTCCTGAAGCTTGCGAGACTCGTCGAGAGAGGAACCTCGGAGTTCGACGCGTACGAGTTCCACCTTCCGATGTTCAGGCTCCATCAGTTCTGCGACAACGAGCTCTCGGCGTTTTATATAGACATCTCGAAGGACAAGCTTTACGCCGACCTGGCCGATTCTCCCTCCCGGAGGGCGGCGAGATCCGTGATGTGGGAGGTCCTCTCTGTTCTGGCGAAGATGACGGCGCCGGTCCTCTGCTTCACTGCGGAGGAGATATGGCAGGAGATGCGAGGCATGGACCGGTCGCTGGAGGAGAGCGTACACCTTTCCATGTGGCCGGTCCCTTCGACAGACGGGCTGGCCCCGGAGATCGCGACGAGGTGGGATCGGGTTATGGAGGTTCGCGGCGCCGTCAGCCGCGCGCTGGAGATCGCGCGCTCACGCAGCGTTATCGGCCACTCCCTTGACGCGGCGGTCTGGGCGAATCTCGGGGAAAAATACGGCGACCTTTCCGAACGGATAACCGACGCCGATTGGGAGACGATCGCGATAGTGTCGTCGTTCGTGCAAACCTCCTCGCTTCCCGAGGCCTCAGTGGTCCATAAGGACGAAGAGACGGGCGTGTCCGTCGCCGTTGACAAAAACCCGGACGAAAAGTGTCCCAGGTGCTGGAAAAGGCGCCCTGAAGTCGGAAAGAATGAGGTTTGCTCACGCTGCGCCGACGCGCTGGACCATCAGGCGAGAAGCTGAAATCGCCGGCGGCGCGCCGACCGGCAGCCTCGATATTAACCGGCCGCCATGTCGCTTCACACGATAACCGTTACTGACGAGATTTCCGGCCATAGGCTCGATTTCGCGATATCGCGGGAACTTGGCGTAAGCAGGTCCTACGCTCAGAGCCTGGTCAGGAGCGGGCGCGTCGTCTCTCCCGCGGGACGGCGCGTCAAGCCTTCGATTAAAACTGAATCCGGCGAGCTGTACACCATCGACGTCCCGCCCCCGCAAAAGCTCGATCTCGCGCCGGAGGACGTCCCATTCGAGGTTGTTTATTCCGACTGCGACATAATAGTTGTCGACAAACCGGCGGGGCTTGTCGTTCATCCGGCGCCAGGACACTGGCGAGGCACTCTCGTGCACGGGCTCCTCTTTCGCTTCCCGGACCTGGGGAATCTAAACGGCGTAGAGCGCCCTGGCATCGTCCACAGGCTCGACGCCACAACATCGGGGCTGATGGTGGTCGCCAGGACAGGGCTTGCGCAGGAGAGGCTGTGGAAGGAGTTCAAGGCGCGCAGGGTCGGCAAGACCTATCTCGCTCTCTGCCATGGAGCGCCGAGGATGGGGGAGGCGAGCGTCGATATGCCGATAGGGCGCGATCCGAGAGACAGGCGCAGAATGGCCGTGGTTGAGGGCGGCAGGGAAGCCCTCACCGATTACAGCGTCCTCTGGCGCGGAAGCGAATACTCTCTCGTTAAGTGCGTACTGCACTCCGGGAGGACGCACCAGATTCGCGTCCACATGGGCGCGATAGGGTGTCCGCTGGTCGGCGACGCGCTGTATGCTCCGTCGAGGAAGTCGCCTTTTGATGAGCCCAGGGTTTTCCTGCACTCCTGGAAACTCTCCTTTATTCACCCTCGCGGGGGAGAGGAGATGTCCTTCACGGTTCCTCTCCACGACGATTTGAAAAAATTCCTTCTGCGGCTTCGGGCGTCTCGAGCCAATAATTCCGATCCCAGATCGAATAAGGAACTATTCGATCTGGGATCGGAATAACTCCGCGTCCGCGATAATCGTAGAGAATTCCCTGTATGTTACCTGAGCGAGCCCCGCTCCGGTAATCGCCCGAACGTATTTTCGCCTTGCGTAATCAACCCTCGCCCGGCCGCTCCGGCGCGCTTTACTATGATAAACCGAGGCGGACGCCGCGATCTCGATCATTCGATAAAAACTTTCGTCATCCGGTTTCGACTTGAATCGCAATATCACGTGGGCGCCCGGTATGTTCTGTGCGTGAAGCCAGATGTCGTCGCTTGAAGCCAGCTTGAATGTCACGTAGTGGTTGCCCCTCGCGCTGAGACCGACGAAGAGCGTCGCGCCATCCCTCTCGAACTCAAAGCGTTTGTGGGGAGGCGTCTGTGTTTTCGGCGTCTTGCCCTTCGCGCTCACGCTCGCGGGCAAGAGTTCTTCCATCATCATGGAGATCGAGACTGGGTCTGAATTGCATTCGAGCAGCACTGCCTGCTCCCGCAGGTAGTTTCTCTCAAGGTAGAGTTCCGGCAATATCCTGCCAGCGCGTAGCGACGCGGCGCGTTTTTTTTTGTACTTGGCAAAATAGCGCTCCGCGTTTTTAGACGCGTCCTTCTCGGGATCGAGCTCTACTCTGTGAATAATCTCGCCGTCCGATGTCCACTCCGTCAGGTTCGCATCGGAGGCTCTTTCGGGGATCATCCAGCTATTTGCCAGGATGAGCCTGCCGTATAACATGAAACGCTCCGCTTCGGACTCGTCGTTCAGAAGCGCCTCGAGCTCGGATATTTTTCTTCCGTTTACCCTTTCCATCTGCTCCAGTCTTTTTGACGCCCTCTTACGCACACGCCCGAGGTGTCTTTCGAGAATTTGCGTTATCACGCAATCCCTTGCCGCATCGAGCGCGGAGCGCGCGTCTATCTCCCTGGCGCCTGCGAGGAGATAGGGGAAGAGCGTCACATAAGATCCGAGTTTCTGGAAGACAGCCGACGCCGGGTCGAACGTGTCAGGCGGGCATAAGGGCGAGACGGGAGGCAAAGCGCTTTGAGCCGCGTAATTTTTTTTGATCGCGTTTATCAGCGGTTTGCCGATTCCGGCAACGCGGTCGATCTCGCCGATTTCTCCCGAAAATTCTTCGATCGGGATTCCCGCCAGAGGCGGCGGCGGAACGTAAGGGCGGCCCGGCAGAACAGAGCGATATCTGTTGGACTCCGGGTAAATGTGTTTAGCGGCCTCGACGATTTTTTTTTCCTCATCGAGCAGCATCAGATTGCTATATCTGCCGGATGCCTCGAATATCAGGAACTTTACCTGATGAAAGCCCGCGCCGAGCGCCTTGCGAAACCCTATCTCGAGGACTCTGTCTTTATTCAGTGTACAGCAAGCCGTGAGTTCGGCCCCCGAAAGATGCGACTTTACCGCGCCCAGCAACGGAGGCCGCGACGAGGCAAGCTC